>QEXW01000062.1 GCA_003130845.1 Anaerolineae bacterium | reverse complement strand
TCTAAACGAAAAAGGGCGCTCTCGCACCCTTTTCTTGTTCGTTTCTCTTTCCCGACTTTGCTCAAAGAGCCAAAGTCGAGGGTTTTGTTTTTGCACATGCCAATCCTACCCCCTTTTAGCCCGACTCATCTTCCCAACCGCCTGCAGCCAACACCCTTGCAAGGGTCTCCACCAGTAAACGGTGTTCCACAGCATGCACACGTGCCTCAAACTGTGCTAATGTTTCATCCTCCTGAAAAAAAATCTCCTCGCAAGCAAGCACAGGGCCATTATCAACACCTTCATCCGGCACCAAATGCACCATCACACCCGAGCGGTCGACCTCGCCGCGTTGCCAAGCAGTATACGCCCGCTCAATCGCATGTGTCCCCGGAAAAGCGCCAGGAAGCGCCGGATGCAAATTAATCACGCGATTCGGAAAGTGAGAAAGAAAGCAAGAAGAAAGCAAGCGCATCCACCCAGCCAAAATCACATAGTCAGGTGAATACGAAGAAACATAAGCGGCCAGGCGCGTATCATAATCACAACGCGATTCGCCGTCAGATTTTGGAAAATACATCGCCTCCACCCCAGCAAGATGAGCACGCACCAGGCCATAAGCATCCGCCTTATTCGAAACAACAGCCACCACCCTAGCCGGCAAGCGCTTCTGAGCACAAGCATCCAGAATAGCCTGCAAATTCGAACCATTCCCAGAAACGAGAACAACCAGACGCGCCAACATACGCTCAATGATGAAACAAACGCACACCCGTAAACGCCATCACCATGCCATACTCATCAGCAGCAGCAATCACCTCCGCATCTCGTGTTGAACCACCCGGCTCAAACACATACCGCACACCAGAAGCAGCAGCACGGTGAATACTATCGGAAAAAGGGAAAAAAGCATCCGAACCCAGCGCAACATCGGTTAAACCATCGAGCCAAGCGCGCTTCTCCTCACCAGTAAGCGGCTGTGGCAACTCAGTAAAAATATGCGTCCAGGCAGATTTTTCGCGAGGCGTAATATCATCACGCAAAAACTGGTCAATCGCGTTATCACGCTCTGGACGTTTAATTTCTGGTCGGAAGGGCAAATTGATAACCTTGGGATGCTGTCGCAACCACCACAAATCCGCCTTATGAGCCGCCAACCGCACACAATGAACACGAGATTGCTGCCCTGCACCCACCCCAATCGTTTGGCCGTCCTTAACAAAACAAACCGAATTCGATTGCGTGTACTTTAGTGTAACCCAGGCCACTTGCAAATCGCGCAGCGCAGGAAGGGGTAAAGATTGATTACGCGTAACAAGATGGGTAAAATCGCTCGGCGCAACCGAGCGAACATGACGCCCCTGCTCAAAAGTCACCCCAAACACCTCCCGCATTTCGCTAGCGGGCGCTTCGTAGGTCGAATCAATCTGCAACACCACGTACTTACCGGCCTTCTTTTGAGTAAGAATTTGCAAAGCTTCCGGCTCATAACCAGGAGCAATCACCCCATCCGACACCTCGCGAGCAATCAAACGAGCAGTTGAAAGATCAACCACATCTGAAAGAGCAATAAAATCACCAAAAGAGCACAACCGGTCCGCACCACGAGCACGCGCATACGCAGCAGCCAAAGGGCTTAGTTCAGCATCGTCCACAAAATAAATTTTGCGCAACGTATCATCCAAAGGCAACCCAATTGCCGCCCCCGCCGGACTGACATGCTTAAACGAAGCCGCACTGGGCAACCCGGTAACAGATTTCAGCTCACGAACCAGCTGCCAGGCATTCAGACCATCCAGCAGATTAATATAACCGGGCGAACCGCCCAGAACAGTGATAGGCAAATCAGAACCATCACGCATAAAAACACGCGCAGGGGTCTGATGAGGATTCATTCCATAGCGAAGAGAAAGAGAGTTCATAAGGACCCTAGACTTTTATAGTATAGAAAGCGATGAGACTCACGAATTCGGCTGCGCCAGCAAGATAGTTTTCCGTTCACCGGGAACAAGTTCCCCAATCACAAACGTTTCCTCTGCGAGAAGCGATTGAAACTTAGACACATAATCCCTGTCCACAACCGCCACCATACCAATTCCCATATTAAAAACGCGATACATCTCCTCCGTAGCGATATTACCCCGCCGTTGAATAAGACCCCAAAGAGGCGGCACAGGCCATGAACCAAGATAAACAACAGCGCTCAAATTCTCTGGCAACACACGGGGAATATTCTCAATAAACCCACCGCCGGTCAAATGAGCCAGAGCCTTAACCCATTTCAAATGCGGATACAACAAATGCAAATACGACCGATGCGGTGCCAACAGAGCATCTGCCAAAGAAACGCCCAATTCGGCAAAAACCGTTTCCGGTGACACATCTGCAAACACCTTACGAATAAGCGAATAGCCATTCGTATGCGGACCGGAAGAACGAAAACCAACCAAAACATCCCCCGCCTGGAGTTCTGAAATACGTGGCAAGATTTGTTCTCGTTCTAAAACCCCAACAATCGTGCCGGCCACATCAAACTCACCCGACTGATACACCCCCGGCATTTCAGCCGTTTCACCACCGAGCAACGCCATCCCAACTTGTTGACAAGCCTCTGCCATCCCTGTCACAACCTCGGCAGTTTGTTCGGGATTGAGTTTAGACGTCGCAAAATAATCCATAAAAAACAACGGACGCGCCCCTTGGACCAGAATATCATCCACGCAATGATTGACAATATCATGTCCAATACTGCGATAGCGCCCTGTAGCCGCAGCCAATTTGACCTTTGTCCCAACCCCATCTGTAGAAGCCACCAACACCGGATTTTGCATCTGCTTCAACCCGGCCGCATCGAACAACCCGCCAAACGAACCAATACCCGCCAAAACAGCCGGAGTATACGTAGCCTTAACCGCCGACTTCATCAACTCAACCGCGCGATTACCGGCATCAATTGAAACACCCGCAGCAGAATAAGCGGAATCGGATTGAGCATCAGACTTAGAAGCAGAAAAACCGAGCGCTGCCCTGCTAGGTGACGGAATTTCAACCAACTTTGTCATCGAACTGATAGACCTGAAACGGATAGGCGGAACGCTGGATTGCCCCCCCAATGGCGGCAACACCATACCGGGAGCAACATGGATAAAGCGATACAAATGCTTTTGCCAATCCTGCACATCACGCGCAGCCAAAATACGCCGCCAGTGCAAGCGTGACATACCAAAGTTGTAAATCATACCAACCCTGCTTGCCGTAGCCGCCAGATAAGTCAGCATCTGACCGATTTCTGCATTTCCAAGCGGATGAGCAAAACACTTACACTCCACCACCAAGCGTTCTTCCACCCACAAATCCAACTTGAGATACCCTACCATCCTATCCGCAACCCAAACTTCGACCCGTTTCTCCATTTCAACTGCTAACCCAGCCTGCCGACACAATTCTGCTAAACGGCGTTGATAAAACTTTTCCGCATGCCCTGGACCAAGCTCATTATAAACCTGAAATGCAAACCCATTCACACGATACGTCAAATTATCAGTCTGCAACGAAACCAACTTTGAAAAGCGATACTCCCCTTTCGCTTCAGACATTCGCCTCATCGGCATCCGCTTCTCCGCTTCACCATCCGTTGCCAAATCCGCTGCCATCATCCGCCTATCCGTTTCACCATCCGTTGCCAAATCCGTTGCCATCATCCGCCTATCCGTTTCACCATCCGTTGCCAAATCCGTTGCCATCATCCGCTTATCCGTTTCACCATCCGGTGCCCAATCCGTTGCCAAATCCGTTGCCAAATCCGTTGCCATCATCCGCTTATCCGTTTCACCATCCGGTGCCAAATCCGTTGCCAAATCCGTTGCCAAATCCGCTGCCATCATCCGCTTATCCGTTTCACCATCCGTTGCCAAATCCGTTGCCCAATCCGTTGCCCCATCTGGTTCTAACGCTCGTGCAGCGATATCTGAGCGATATTGCATACCATCAAAATCCACCTGCTCTACACCGTCATACACCAACCGAACCGCAGAGACCAAATCTTCTGCCCGAGCAGTCACCCCAAGCACGCGTCCACCTGCTGTAATCAACCGTCCTTCCGCATCTATCTTTGTCCCTGCATGAAAACAAAGCACCCCTTCTGGCAACCCACGAATAGAAATCGGTTGGCCAGTTTCGGGTTGTTCGGGATAACCTTTAGAAGCCAACACCACACAAACGGCAGCACCTGGGCTCCAGTCCACCCTCACTTTGTCTAAAGCCCCTTCCACGCAAGCATCAGCAATTGCCAACAAATCAGATTCGAGCAAAGGCAGCACTACTTGCGTTTCCGGATCACCAAAGCGGCAATTAAACTCTAACACGCTCATTCCCTGGGGCGTAAGCATCAACCCAGCATACAAAACCCCGACAAAAGGAATTCCCTCCGAGCGTAGACCGTTCACAGTCGGCTTCAAAACAGTTTCCAACGCCTCTTGCACACCTTCTGATGAGAGAACGGGAGCCGGAGCATACGCACCCATCCCCCCGGTATTAGGCCCCTGGTCATCGTCGAAAATCCGTTTATGGTCCTGTGCTGGCGGCATAGGAATCACAGTGTTTCCATCCGAAAACGCCATCAGCGACACTTCCGGACCGCGCATTCGTTCCTCGATAACCACCTCACTACCGGCTAAGCCAAACATGCCCTCTTGCAACATCGCTCGCAGAACCGCCTTAGCATGCGCCTTCGTTTCCGGCAAAATCACACCCTTCCCAGCTGCCAAGCCTGACGCCTTAATAACAATTGGATAATCTACCTGCTCCAAATACGACAATGCATCAGAGAACCTACTAAACGTAGCATAACGCGCAGTAGGAATTCCATGACGCGCCATAAAATGCTTAGCAAACACCTTAGAAGCCTCAATTTGTGCTGCCGCCTTACTTGGTCCAAAACAGCGAACTCCCGCCCCAGACAGCATATCTGCAATCCCATCTGCCAGCGGCGCTTCGGGGCCGACCATTACCAAATCCACCTGCTTTTCCCGACAAAAACGAACAATCTGTCCATGATCCTGAAGAGACAACGCCACATTTTCGCCATACTCAGCCGTTCCCGGATTCCCGGGAGCAACATAAAGCCTACTTAAGCGAGGCGATTGTGCCACCTTCCATGCCAGAGCATGCTCCCGTCCACCTGAGCCAAGAATCAGAACCTTCATTGGTTACTCCTCTCTCCTGCTTACTCTTTTTTCCTTTTCTGCCCATTTTCTCGAATTGGCATCTCAAACCCTGTTTTTGCAGTTGATACATCAACTGGCACCGGATACCTGCCCGTAAAACATGCCTGACAATACCCTTCACTGCTTCCTACCGCCCGCATCATCCCTTGCAGCGAAAGAAAAGTTAGCGAATCTGCGCCGACCTCATCTCGAATCTCATCAACAGTTCGCTTATGAGCAATCAAATCATCATACGTACCCATATCCACCCCCATAAAGCAAGGATGCTTAATCGGTGGACAAGTGATACAGATATGCACTTCCTTCGCCCCTGCCTGACGTAAAAGCTTAATCAAGGGACCGGTTGTATTACCCCGCACAATCGAATCATCAATCACAACCACCCGTTTACCCAGCACATTCTCAATAATCACATTGAACTTCATCCCAACCCCGCGCTTACGCAGAGAATCAGTTGGCTCAATGAACGTACGTCCCACATAACGGTTCTTTACAAACCCATCGTTATATGGAATCCCGCTCACCCTTGAAAACCCAATGGCTGCCGGAATAGACGAATCTGGCACAGGAATCACCACATCCGCTGCCAATATCCGTTTATCCGCTTCACCATCCGCTGCCAATATCCGTTTATCCGCTTCACCATCCGCTGCCAACATCCGCTTATCCGCTTCCCCATCCGCTGCCAACATCCGCTTATCCGCTTCACCATCCGCTGCCAATATCCGTTTATCCGCTTCACCATCCGCTGCCAACATCCGCTTATCCGTTTCACCATCCGTTGCATCATCCGCTGCCAACATCCGCTTATCCGTTTCACCATCCGTTGCATCATCCGCTGCCAACATCCGCTTATCCGTTTCACCATCCGCTGCCAACATCCGCTTATCCGCTTCACCATCCGTTGCCCAATCCGCTACCATCTCACCATCGCGTGTAATTCTCCTAAATCCGCTGCCCCACTCGCGTGCCAACTCCTCCCCCAACCGTTGTCGGACAGCATGGACATTCACCCCTTCCCAAGTTTGATCGGGGCGAGCAAAATAAATCAACTCAAAAACACACTTAGCCGAAGGCTGAACAGCGGGCAAAGCTTGCGTCACCGTAAGCGCCTTATCAGAAAGAGTCACAATCTCACCAGGGCGCACATCACGGATAGCCTCACAACCTAGAGTACGCAACGCACCGGTTTCGGAAGCCACTGCGTACCCGCCAGAAGGAAGCATCCCCACACTCAGAGGACGAAAGCCCCAGGGATCGCGGACGGCATAGACACAATCGCGCGTCAGAATCGTCAGCGAATACGCCCCCACCCACTTCTTCATCGCCTCTTTAATGCGCACTTCCCACGTTGGCCCGGCATCGCGTGCCAACATCATCGTCATCACCTCGCTATCGGAAGAAGAAGAAAACCCCACCCCCTGGCGCATCAACTCAGCGCGTAACTCGGCCGAATTAACCAAATTGCCATTATGCGCCAATGCCAACGGCCCATTCATCGTCTCAATCAAAAATGGCTGCGCATTTCGGAGCAACGAAGAGCCAGTCGTTGAATAGCGCGTATGCCCAATGGCATAATGACCGCGCAACTCATCAAGCGTCCCCGCGCGAAACACCTGTGAAACCAAGCCTACATTTTTATAAAGCGAAATCGCCTGACCATCGGCCACCGCAATACCGGCGGCCTCCTGCCCTCGATGCTGAAGAGCAAACAACCCAAAAAACGTCATGCGCGCCACATCTTCATTTGGCGCAAACACACCAATAATGCCGCATTCTTCGCGTGGCGAATCGTCAAATTCCATCATCCTTCCACCAATCTTTTAATAATTTCTGCCTTAGAGAGTAACTCCTCGTGCGTACGCGCCACCAGATTAATATGCCCCACCTTACGCCCAGCACGCGGAGCCTTATCGTACAAGTGCAAATGTGCGCCTTCTATTTTTAGAATCGAGTCGAGAGTAGGAACATGACCAATCAAATTAACCATAGCCGTCACCCCCAAGGGAGTCGTGCTCCCCAGAGGCAGCCCGGTCACCGCGCGGACATGATTCTCAAACTGCGAAGTGACTGCCCCCTGCAACGTCCAATGTCCGCTGTTATGAACGCGCGGCGCCATCTCATTCGCAAGCAATTGGTCACCCACCTGAAAAAACTCAATTGCCAACACCCCCACATAATTCAACGCATTCATCAGAGCCAAAGCATACATTTCGGCCAATGATTGCGTAGATTGATGATACTCCAACAGCCGCGAAGTCTTAGGTCGGCGTGGAGCAGGCGCCACCGAAAGACGCAAAATCCCCTCGCGATGTGTATTCTCAATCAGTGGATAAAAGACCATCTCTCCATCCCGACCGCGCACCGCCAAGATAGAAAGCTCTCGCTCAAACGGAACAAACTGCTCAAGAATAGCAGGCTGCCCTTGCAGCGAACGAAACGCCCCGCCCAATTCATCCAAATTCCAAACCGTAAACTGCCCTTTGCCATCATACCCCATCCGGCGCGTTTTCAACACTGCCGGAAAACCCGTCACCCGTGCGGCATTCTCCAAATCCGCATCAGAACTGACCGCCGCAAAATCGGGGGTAGAAATCCCCAGCATACGAAAAAACAGCTTCTCCACCAAACGGTCCTGTCCCTTCTCCAGCGCCAGTGGTGGCGGATACACCGGACAAAACTGCTCTAAAAATCGCACCGTTTCCACCGGAACATTCTCAAACTCATAGGTAACAACATCTAAGCCATCGGCAAAACGGCGCAAAGCGTCCAAATCGGCATACTCTGCGGTGACATGTTCCGCCAGCAATTTGGCAGGAGCATCAGCCGCCGGGTCAAAAAACCGGAAGCGCATTCCAAGTGGATACCCCGCCAAAGCCAACATTCGTCCCAATTGACCAGCGCCTAAAATTCCAATCGTAGTCATTCTTCGCCTCTCATCATCTCTTCGAGAGTCGCCGACTCACCAGGCCCCACAACCCGCCCGCAAACAAAATCACCGAAATAACACAAATAACCAGCGCCACAAACAACAATTGCATCTGCCGATAATACAACGTGGACGGGTTCGGTGCAGAGAGCAGATTTTCCATAACATATAGCAACAGCGCCCCAAACACAAATCCAACCACACCCGTCAAGAGATAACCCCAGGGATAGTTACACCAACGGCCCATCATAGTACTCCTTAGGAACGCAATCTAACATCCTACCCGCCTCAGGCATCACGCGCGCGTGGGTCGGGAGAAGCAAGAACACTTTGCGTCTGTCGGTTGCGATATTCTAACAATCCATCTCGATATTCCGGATGCGCATTCGAAACAATCGCTGCCGCCAAAAGCGCGGCATTCACTGCCCCTGCCCGTCCAATCGCCAGCGTTCCAACCGGAACGCCGGCAGGCATTTGCACAATTGAAAGCAGAGAATCCAGCCCATTCAGCGCCTTGGATTGCACCGGCACACCCAACACCGGCAAATGCGTTTTAGCAGCCGTCATTCCCGGCAAATGCGCTGCCCCGCCTGCCCCGGCAATAATCACCTCAATACCGCGCCCAGCAGCCGATTCGGCATACTCAAACAACAAATCGGGGGTGCGATGCGCCGAAACCACCCGCACTTCATACGGAATACCCAAACCATCCAACGTTTCGGCTGCATTCTGCATTGTTTCCCAATCTGAAGTACTGCCCATAATAATTCCAACCAGAGCATTCATACGCCACGTTCCTCTGCTTGAATTTCAGAAAATACTTGTACATTCATCCACCCCCCAACCAAAGCCGGACTTGCGAACATACCATTCACACCATAAAACATCTTAACAAAACCAAGACACCAAGAACGTCTCGCCGAAGCCTGTTCCAGGCGAAAACCGCCACCAAACCACACCAGCAACACCCCTACTACGGCCGGTAAAATCGCAAACAGCCAACCCCAAACAACCATCAAAAAAAGAGTTAAGTACCCCATAGCAGAATGCAAAAGATTATAAATATACGCATACAAAGCAAAGCACACGCTCCCCACACATACGCCCAACACCGTCTTAAGGAAAACCCTCCCAAACAGATTTCCACCAAACAATGAGCGCCTGACAACCATACGTTCTCCTCTCTTGTCTTTAGAGCGTCTACACAAGAAACATCTTCAAACTACCGAGCAACCTCTCGTTCACCGGATACTCCCCTGGCACAAACGTCTCACCGGTCAACATTTCATAAATCCTGATATAACGCTCAGAAGCCGCTACCCAAAGCGCATCGGGCATGACTGGAGGTGTCCCCTCACCACGATACCCCTTTTCCGCATAAGCCATGCGCACAAATTCCTTATCAAAATTCTCCGGCTCCTCCCCTGCAGCGAAGCGACTCGCATACGTATCCGCCCTCCAAAAACGAGAAGAATCGGGGGTATGAACCTCATCTATCAACAAAATTCGCCCATCAGGGGTGCGCCCAAACTCATATTTGGTATCTACGAGAATCAACCCCGCACGCTCAGCCAATTCCTGACCCCGCCTAAAAATACGCAACGCAGCAGCCTGTACCTGTTCCCACGTTTGGTCATCAAGAATGCCTTTAGAAACCACTTCGGCACAAGTCAAGCGCTCATCGTGTCCACTCGGACCGCCTTTGGTAGTGGGAGTAATAATCGGTTCCGGCAAACGCTCATTTTTTCGCAGCCCATCAGGAAAGCGATAGCCATAAATCTCGCGTTCACCCAAATTATAACGATACCACAAAGCAGTCGTCGTCACACCACTGATGTAACCACGCACAATCACCTCCACCATCAGCGGCTCGACCTCCGTCACAACAGCAACATTCGGGTCAGGAACAGCAATCAAGTGATTCGGAAAAATCGAACAAGTTTGTTCAAACCACCAAGCCGATAACTGATTAAGCACCTGACCCTTATAAGGCACCCGCGCGAGAACCCGATCAAACGCCGAAAGTCGGTCGGTCGTCACGATTAGGCGCTTACCACCCGCAAGCGGATACCACTCCCGCACCTTACCACTTTGCTTGCCCGGCAAAGGCAGATTTGACTCGCCAAAGGCCAAAGGCAACACTTCTAACAAGCGTTCGCGTGCAATCATAACAACTCCGTCGCATACCGTACACCGTTCTCAAACAACATCAAACCCATGCCACCCCGTTTGCCGCGCGCATACTGAGGGTGCTGCCAAGCATAAATATGATTTTCAGGATGCGGCATCAAACCCAGCACATTGCCGCGCGGATTGCACACTCCAGCAATATCTAGCAACGAACCATTGGGGTTGAAGGGATACTCTCCATTCGCAGGCAACCCATCTGGGCGAATATACGCCAGAGCAATTTGCTCGTTTTCAAGAAAAGAAGCAAGAGGAAACAGAGACGTGACCTGAAAATTCCCCTCCCCATGCGCAACCGGGCAAGTAATCCATTCATTCAAACCACGCGTCCAGACGCATTTCTGAGAAACAGGTTGTAACGTCACCCAGCGACACTCGAAATGACCGTGTGCATTAAACGTCAATGTCGCCGACAAACGACCATTTTCTTGGCTTGAATGCATGCCCGGCAGAATCCCCGATTTGACCAGAGCCTGAAAACCATTGCAAATACCAATCACAGGCTTGCCGGCTTCTACAAAAGCACTGATTTCATCAGAAAAATACGAATTCAGGTCGAGCGCCAGCAATTTCCCTGCACCAAGGGCATCAGCATAAGAAAAACCACCAGGCAAAACAAGCATCTGATAGTCGCAAAAACGCTTTCTGCCCGCGCGCAATTCATTCAGCGGAGCAAACTCCGGCGTCGCACCAGCCAGCTCTAGAGCCTCCGCCACATCCAGGTCACGATTGGTGCCATGAGCTTGTACAATCAAACAAATCGGTTTCATAAAAGAATTCCCGTTATGAGTCATGCGGAACCGATACACGCGTTGCTACTTCACGAGCGTATAAACGCATGTACCAATTCCTCCACTGAAATTTCAGCCCCACCGACCTTAAGCACCGGTTCAGAGATGACATCACCAATTTTCTGGAGGGGCAACCCCGCAAACAGAGCACAAAAGCTAGACTCGAAAGCAGGCGCAACTTCAGCCAAAAGACAACCGTTTGCTTCCGCAAAACAGGCGTCCACCGAAAGAGAGTCATCCAAAACCAGCCCCAAACGACCACCAATACACATCTCTGCTGCAGCAACAGCCAAACCGCCCTCGCTCAAATCATGACAGGCTTGAACCCAGCCCTGCTTCATCGCCTGATGCAAAGCACGGTAAAGAGCCGGAACATGCGGCGGGACATCCGGAACAGCGGACTGCCTGACCGCCAATTCGCCAACCAAATACAAACGATTCCCCGGCGCTTTTAAGTCCATCGTTACCGCCTGACCAACATCCTCAATCAGCCCAATCGCTGAAATCAACAAAGTCGGCGGAATGGCATGGCGTTGACCATCAGCGCCTACATACTCATTATTCAGAGAATCTTTCCCACTGATAAACGGCGCGCCAAACAAAAGGGCACCATCATAACAACCCCGCGCCGCTTCCAGCAGGGTTCCCATCGTTTCTGGCCGTTTCGGGTCACCCCAACAAAAGTTGTCCAAGATGGCAATCCGTTGCGGGTCCGCACCGACAGCCACAGCATTACGAATGGCCTCGTCAATCACTGAAAGCGCCATACGATACGGATCGCGTTTTCCATACTCAGGGTTAATTCCATTTGCCAAGACAATCCCACGTGTGCCGCGCGTGCCAATCGGTTTAATGACCGCAGCATCAGAGGGCGCATCCGCCTGCACACCAACCAACGGTTTGACCGCCGTCCCCCCCTGAACTTCATGGTCATAAATCCGAATCACACCGGCCTTACTGGCAATATTCGGGGACGAAAGCAACCCAAGCAACCTCTCTTTCACGTCAATCTGTGCAGGCTTCTTCACACTAAGTTCCTGCTTCTCTAGCACCGATGGGTTGATGACTGCGCGAAGTTGCCTCTGTGGAATGCCCTGGTGCAAGAAATAATTGTCCAGTTCCAACACCACCTTACCACCATAGCGCACCAGCAGTTTCCCCTCTCCGGTAAAGTAACCAATATCGGTCAATTCCGTGTCAAAAGTATCACACAGCCCTTGCAGAGCAGATACGTTTTGGGGTGGAACAGCCAGCACCATCCGCTCCTGCGCTTCAGAAAGCCAAATTTCCCAAGGAGCCAAGCCCGGATACTTCAGCCGGACATGTTGCAATTCAACCTCCGCCCCCAGATGGGCAGCCATCTCCCCAACCGCCGAAGAAAGACCGCCGGCGCCACAATCCGTGATGTCGTGATACAACCCCAAATCGCGGGCGCGGGTAATGACATCAATTAACCCTTTTTCCGTGATGGGGTCACCAATTTGCACGGAAGCACCGGAAACCTCGCCAGTTTGGGCATCCATCGTCATCGAGGAAAAAGTCGCTCCACGCAAACCATCGCGCCCGGTGCGTCCACCAAGGACAATCACACGGTCACCGCGCTCAGGGGTTTTGCGGTGCTTGCCTTTCGGGGCAATCCCCACACAGCCACAGAAAACCAAGGGATTGGCAATATAGCCCTCATCATACAAAATCGCACCGTTAACTGTCGGAATGCCAATTTTATTGCCATAATCCTGCACGCCCGCTACCACACCGCTCTGAATTCGGCGCGGGTGCAACACACCTTCCGGTAGACTGTCTGGAGCCAAGTTTTGCGGCCCAAAGCATAAGACATCGGTATTCGCAATCGGTTTAGCGCTTACACCCAAAATATCGCGGATGACCCCGCCAACGCCCGTATTCGCCCCGCCAAACGGCTCGATAGCCGAAGGGTGATTGTGTGTCTCAACCTTGAAAGAAACCTCGAATTCCTCATCGAATTCGATAATCCCAGCATTATCTACAAATGCCGAAACCACCCACGGCGCGTTAATCTTGTCGGTAACGGCCTTTAAGTACGTTTTGATGATGGAATTGACTTCAGCAGGATATGGAGTATCAGCCAATGGCGAAGCATCAACTGCAACGCGCGCCTTGAACGTTTTGTGAACACAATGCTCACTCCACGTTTGCGCAATGGTCTCAAATTCCACATCCGTCGGGTCGCGGTCTATCTTGCAGTAATAGGCCTGAATGGCCTGCATTTCAGCCAGGTCCAGAGCAGCACGACGTTGCAACGAAACATCCAGCAACTCCTGTGCCGAGAGAGCACGAATAGGGATGATTTCCACTTGACCGCTTGATTGGGCCTGTTCGGGGAAAGTTGGTGTGATAAAACCCAAAGTCCAATGCTGGATGACAGTATTTGCAAGTAACTGCGCCGTCAACCGATTCACTTGTTGCACAGGCAACCCTGCCAAAATAAACCGCAGACCAGTTGCAGCCCGTTGAACACCCCGCAGACCAAGTTCATGCGCTGCACGGACAATTTCATGCGCAACCGGGTCAGTCACCCCCGGCCGATACGCCACTTCAACCACCGTAACAGCATCGGTCCGTCGGTCTTCCGCCGGCAAAGTCGTACTCTCTACCGATTGAACGACCGGGTCACTCAAAAGTTCGAGAGCCAACCGCTGCACATCTTGTTGCAATAGTTGGCCCTCGATAAAATACAAATCTTGACATTCCAGGTATTTCAGGTCCTGAAACCCTAGCGCATGCGCATCAGCCAAATACCCGGCAGAACGCGGGTCGGGCCGGTTGAAACGAACAACGAAACGATAGATTGGCATGTTTCACCTTTGGGAAAGATGACGTGATTTTACACGGGGAAAAATGTCTAGTCAACACCATTTTTAAGGCGCTACTGGCACAGTATAACTCAACATCACCCAGCGATTTGGGCTCATTTCACCCCAACCATTCACTTCCCGCTGAATTTCAACCGTTTCATTGAGTTTTAGCGTTCCCACAATGCGATGATTAACGCCAGGTCCTTCACGCACGTTCAGCGCCGGGGCATTCACCCGCACCCGGCGACTGGGTTTCGAACCAATCGGAGCAACAGGAATAATGGCCGAACGCTCCGGATTAGGAACTTGGGGGTCGGTCGCCACCTCCTTCCAAGCGCGCCAAAACAACTCAAGCGGATAGGGATGGGCCTCGCCTTGCGAAGCAGAAGCATACAGCGGGTCATGCAGATAAACATAGCGAATATCCATGCCAACAAGCACAGCAAAATGTGGCCCTTCAAAAGGTCTTTCTGTCAAACCAGCATCTTCAAACACCTTGTAACGCAACAAGACAATCGTTGGTTTGCCGGCCACCAAAAAATTGAACAAATCTTGCATTGTCAAGCCTGCCCGAAAATCGGTTAACACGCCCAAACTGCCCAAGGCGTTACGCAACTGATTCACACTCAAATAAGGGTCACGCCCGGGGATAGCGAAGCGGGTATAAAATTCATCGGGCGTCATTTGAAAATTGGGAAGATAGGCCTTAAACAGCATAATAGCCGCAGCCGCTCCGCAGTCGTTGCGCCGCGCCTCGGCTCCTGGCCCCAATTGAGAGACATAAGGCACCGGCAAAAGCGCAACCGGCTGAAACGATGAACCCCAGGTGTACTCTGCTACCTGCCCGCTCTCAAGGTTTTGTACTCGATAACGGCTGAACAGCCTCGGCTGCACGGGTTCAACCACGATAGGGACATCGCCGCCGGGTAAAGGACTACCTACCTGTTCACCGACCAAAGCAGCCACTTGTTGGCGAAATTGCTCCATAGGAAAAGCCGGCCCAGGGTCCCATTTGCGACCTGCAGCAATATCATCATGCCCCAAAATTTCCTGAATGCCATACGCCTTAACCAAAGCAGCCACCACTTGCGCAGCAGTTTGCAGTTGCACCTCGGTATATTTGTGCCAACCATACACCACATTCGGAGTCGATTTGTGCGGAGCCGCCAACACATCAGAGTCGGGATACACCTGCCCAAAAGTCGAAACCCACCGGTTAGCCACACGCTTCATCAACCCTGCGTTATCCAACTCAATACCAATCGAATAATTGTTCAAGCCAGTATAGCCTTTCCACTGGCTAGTACCGGCATGCCAAGCGCGCAAATTAAATGGCACCAATTGCGCCACTTCACCATTTCGGCCAATCACCAGATGTGCTGAAACACCGCTGCTGCGTGAAGCCAACCAAGTCACCGAAGAAGCAAAACTCGCCCCACCCGTGTAATGCATCACCACAAACCGCCGTTCTTGCAACGAAACATCTACATTCGGCGATTTAACAAACCGAACAGGTTGGTTGTTCTGAAAAAGTTGAAAGTTTTGAACGGTGAACATGGGCTGCCTACAAAAACACGATGAGATGGATATTGCAATTATCTACCAAAACCAGCCCTTCTACAACCCGATTTTATCTCAGCCAAAAAACAGGTGACGGTCATCTCTTGCTGACCGTCACCTGAGAGGTGTTACTCCACTTTTATTCGGTAACTGCCCACGCCCCGTGTGAAACGTGTCGTACCACTGACAACCAGAATCGCCTCTTGCGTCTCGTCCCCCAAATTCAGGGTAATTTCGGCGGTCTGGTCGGTATTCACCGTAATCGTTTCGACCGTAGTTGAATCGCCCTTGCGAATCAACATCAATCGAAACGTTTGGGGCAAGCGATTCTCAACGCGCACAAAACCCTGCGCCTGCCAGTCATCGTTTCCATTTTCAAAATCGGAGAAATAATTGATTTCGGGAATCGAAATATCATCCACCATCAATCCCTCGCCGTTTACAGCGGCGTCGGTGATGTACTCAAAACGCACAAGGACCTTTTTACCGGCAAATTCGCTCAAATCTATCGTTTCCTCAATCCAACCATCGGTCGCACCGGTGTAGCCCCAACCATAGGCATTTCCAGCAGGGTTATCCGCTGTGCCAGAAGGTGTTTGCAGGATTTTCCACGTCCGACCGTCATCTTCAGAAACGGTTAGATAAGCATAATCCCAACCCTCCTCGATGTCATACCAAAGGCGATAGGAGAGCGTCAAGCCACCAGAAACGCCTGTAAAATCAAACGCCCGGGTCAGAGTCATATCCGATTCGTCGCCCTTGTTCGACCAGAAGGCATATTTTCCAGAGTAGGCATCAACAGGCAACAGAGTAGTCACCGTTGCGCCCTCAAACCGCACAGTGTATTCCCCACTGCAAGTCAAGCGGATGTAATCTACACCATATTGATTCACCGTATCCGTGTATTCTGCCGGGCAAGTATCGAATGTCTCGGTTGCCTTGGCTGTTTGACTAGGCTTATAGAGTTGATAGTCATAACGGCCATCACCTACCGCAGCATCTTGCAAATAATTTGCCACCACCCAATCCATAAACAAGTCATCGGCGCGGATAGGTTGCGCAGTGATAGGGTCTTTTGCATCAACCGCCTGCAAAACGCGGTCCACACTGTCCATCCCGTTATCTGCTTCGCGCACCAAGGCTTGCGTAGCCTGTTCGCCAAATCGTTCGAGGAAATAGGTTGCAAACAGAAAACTGGCACCATAGTACGGCGCATTCAAACCCACATCTTCTCCCCAATCGGTCAGTTGCAAATCGGGGCTGGAGAGATAGTACAAATCCTTAAAACCGGTGGAATAGTCGTTCAGCAAAACTGCTAGCTCGGAAAAGCCCTCATTCAACCAAGACGTTTCGTTGCGGTCGCGCCCGAAATGAATCATGTGCTGAAATTCATGTGCCAACACACCATATGTATATTTGTCATTGAGCGGTGAATTATCAGCATTAAACACAAACATCTCATGCCCGTTAGAATACTCATTCACTTGGGGATGTAAAGCATCCGAGGAGGAAAAGTACCCGGCGGTGCTTCCGCCAATATCACGCGCATACAACAAATAAATGTGAGGGTCACCATCTACGCCAGGCGAGGGTTCCATTCCAAAAAATTCGCGATTGGTTGGCACCATTTTTTTGCTAAAAGCATCTACCAAGGCCTTGGCTTCGCTCTGGCTAAAACGAACCCCCTCTTCCACCCAGAAATAAGCGACATCGGTCTGATAAGCCAAAACCGCCGTCAGACGACGGTACTCAATGGTTTGTACATTCATCACCCAAAATTGCTTCTTATCACCAACTCGAAATGGCCCCTGCGCAAAGGTTTCTGGCACGTTACAAATCCCCTTAAAACGGCAAGCCAGCTCTCGCGGGTCATTTTCAGGCACCAGGGTATTCTTAAGCGTTTCCAGCGTGTCATTGGAAATTTCATCGCCGCTCGGACGCAGAATCACCGGCGGCGTAGCCGTAGCGGGTGCAGGCTGAGGGGTTTCAAAATCGTAGGAAGGCGGTTGGTCTATATCGGGCAATTCAATTTGTTGAACCAATTGATACAACGCATATCCACCAGCCGCCAGCGTGAAGCAACAGCAACACACCAAGACCAATACTAGCACGAGAATGCCGCTCACATTCGTAAAGAAACTTTTTTCCTGTTCCATAATTCTTCTCTGCCCTTTCCGTTTGTACAAATTCTAACCCGCTTGTTACGCTTTGCTCCCCATCCATTTGGGCTACTCTAACATCAATCGGCCTTTAATATCTTGCGCGTGTTAGGAGAAAGAATAACACGGTCGCGCCCTCTGCCCTTAGCCTGATAAAGCGCCGCATCTACGAAGTGCAAAATGTCTTCTGTCTTTTGCCCATCAAATGGATAAACCGCAACGCCAATCGAAGCGGTAATCCCAATGGTATTCCCGTTGGCCTCCGCCTTCAGCGCAGTGAAACCAGAACGCAGTTGTTCGGCGCGGCGCAAGGCATCTTGAGGGGCCGTGCCAGGCAAAATGATGAGAAATTCCTCTCCACCATACCGAAATGCATAATCTTCTTGGCGAATATGCTCCAAAAGCATTTTGCCAGCATTCGCTAAAACCTGGTCACCCACCTGATGCCCATAGCGATCGTTAACTTCTTTGAAGTGGTCCAGGTCAATCAGCATAAAAGTCACCGGATAGTTTCCACGTCGCGCACGACTCAGTTCATTGGAAATGACCGTTGGCAGGTGGTGTCGGTTAAACAATCCGGTCAGAGCATCACGAATGGCCTGCTCGCGCAATTGCGTTTGTAACTCGATGATTTCGTTCAGTTTCGCTTGTAGTGCCTGGTTCGTTTGGGTGAGCTGGTCCTCCGCTTCCTGCCGGCGCAGAATTTCGTGACGTAACGCTGTAGTGCGTTCTGCCACTCGCCTTTCCAACTCGGCATTCAGCAACCACACCTGGCGGGTGCGCCAATGTATACCACCTGCCAACAATCCCAGCCCAAAAAGAATAGAAAGGCCTCGAAACCACCAAGTCTCCCACCAAGGCGGCAAAATCACAATTTGCAACTGGGCCGGGGTGCGTGTCCACTGACCATCGTTATTTGTGGCGTACACAAGGAAGGTATACGTGCCGGGCGGCAGATTGGTGTACGTGGCCTGCCGAATCGTCTTCGGGGGTGACCATGTTTTGTCAAACCCTTCCATTTTGTAACGATAGACGTTGCGCGCTGCATTTTGATAACTCAAACCGGCAAAACGAATGGTGAAGACAGACTCATCATGCCGTAGCGTAATAGAAGATGTGTATTCAATCGGCTGAGTCAAGATGTTTCCATCAACAGGCACAGGCACATTAAACAGTTCCAAGCCGGTAAAAACGACCGGTGGCTCGTAGGGATTGTCGAAAATATCTGCCGTATGAAAAAAGTTCACCCCATTCGGACCACCAAAAAATACCTCGCCATCCGGCGTACGAGCGGTGCTGGCAATATTAAATTGATTTCCCTGCAAGCCATCGCGCACATCATAATTGCGAAAGGTGCCCAATACCGCATCAAAACGGCTCAACCCTTGTGTCGTGCTAACCCATAACCCACCGGTTCCATCGGGCTGAATACCAACCACCGTATTACTGGCAAGACCTCGGCGGCTATTATAATTTTGCCATTGCCCACTCGCGATTTCTAAACGGCATAAACCGGCCGCAGTGCCAGACCACAACAGGCCATTCGCTTCATCAAGGTACAGCGCATAGACGCTGTTACTTGCAATAGTATTGGAATTGTTAGGGTCGTTCTGAAAACGGGTAACACGGCCTGTTTGCGCATCAAGCCGATTCAGGCCGCCACGCGCCGTAGCCATCCACACATTTCCCCGCGAATCAACCGTCAAGTCGTACACCGTATCTTCCCCTAAGCTAAAAGGGTCATTCGGGTCATTTTTGTAGGTCTTAACAACTTGCCCTTGCCGGGTATCAAATAAAACCAGCCCCAAGCCTAGCGTACCCAGCCACAACTGCCCAGGGCCGGCTTGTTCTATTGTGGTAATAAAATTGGTCGGCAGCGCCGTCGAGTCATTCGGATTTAGTTTATAGGTTGTAAATGTACCCTTTTTTTCATCCAGGCGGTTCAACCCACCGCCCGAAGTCGCCACCCACAAGACACCCTCGCTATCACGAAAAATATGATACACCTTATTGCTAGATAGGCTCTGCGGGTCGCCGGGTATGTTGGCATATATTTTTGTTGCGCCGGTTTTCCGTTCAATGCGGTGCAACCCGCCTCCAAATGTACCCACCCATACCACATCAGCTTCTGGCAAAATTGCATACACATTACTGTTCGTCAACGAGCCGGTCGTATTCAGAACTTGCCGATACCACCCAAAACGCTGCAGCGCCGGATACAACAGATTGACACCCCCACCCCCTCGTCCGGTGACCCACAGCACGCCAGAACGGTCTTCATAGATTGCAAAAACATCATCGGCGCTTAGACTAAAGGGGTCAACAGGATTATGACGAAAAGCGGTAAACGTTTCCGTCTCAACATCGAATAAATTCAACCCGCCATTTTCTGTCGCAATCCACAATCGCCCAGCCGAATCTTGATAAATATTCCAAATGCGGTCATCGCTTAAGCGATTCGGGGCAATCGGGTCGTGCCGATACGCTGTAAACGTTCCCTTTTTCCTATCCATACGATTCAGACCACCGCCACGTGTACCTACCCAAAGATTCCCCTCTTTATCTTCCAAAATAGCCCATACATTACTGGCCGAAATACTCTGGGGATTGGCAGGGTCATTCGCAAACGTCGTGAAGTCATCGGTTTGCGGGTCATAGCGCTGAAGACCATGCCGCGTCCCAACCCAAATGGTCCCGCTTCGGTCTTGATACAAACGCTGCACGACCGACCAAGCCAGCGAGCGCGGGTTATTCGGATCGTGATGGTAGTTTTTAAAAGTACCGGTCTTACGGTCTAAACGACCCAAGCCGCCCCGCGTACCCACCCAAATTGTGCCATCTTGTGCTTCCAACAAAGCCCACACACTATCATTCGGCAAACTGCTTGGGTCTTGCGGATTATGGCGATAGACCTGAAACAAACCCGTTTTGGGATTATAAACATTCAAGCCCCCCGGATCTGTGCCGACCCAAATCAGCCCATCACGGCTTTCAAGGATCGCAAAGGTATTATTGTGACTCAAACTGTTAGGGTTCTCTGAGTCATGTCGAAAGATTTTGAATTCATATCCATCATAGCGTGCCAAGCCGTCGGCAGTTGCAAACCAAATGAAACCCTGCCGGTCTTGTAACACACCCAAAACGGTGCTGCTGGGTAAGCCATCTTCAACCGTCAACCGTTGAAAACGTGCATCTGGGGCATATCGAAAAGAACTATCCTGAGCATGCAAAGTTGAACCTGGCCCCGCCATCACCAGCCCAGGGAAAACAAAAACGGCCACCATCAATGCCCCTGCCGTAAGCCACCGAAAAAGACGAAAGAAAGGCATACAGTGCAAATCTCTTGTGTTGATTATACAGAGTTTTCTAGTGGAAAACTCTTGGATTTGCTCAACCACAGGCAGCGAGGAGAAAACGATTTCCGGCTATAATGTACAGCCATAATCATTTCAGCGACCTCAGGTGACTATGAATCTGGCCGAAACCGTTAACGCTGTTTTTCAGCAAAAGTTTGGATACCCTCCCCTGCATATTGCCCGCGCCCCTGGACGGGTGAATTTGCTGGGTGAGCATGTAGATTACAACGACGGCTTTGTCTTACCGGCGGCAATTGACCGTGCTACCTACCTGGCATTTGCTCCGGCACACACCGAGCAAACCACCGTATGGGCAGCCGATTTTGCCCAAGGAGCAGTTTTCACGCCCCAAACCCTGGCCGCCAAAACGCAGCCCGATGGCTCTCCCTTGCCCGATTGGGCGCGCTACCCTGCTGGGGTGATGTGGGCCTTGCGCCAAGCCGGGTTAGAAACACCCGCTCTGCATGCCGTCTTTGCTTCTAACGTGCCACGCGGTTCTGGCCTAAGTTCATCCGCTTCGGTAGAAATGGCTTTTGGCGTCGCCTGGCAGCAATTGGGCGGCTGGCAGGTGACCCCTATGGAACTGGCAAAACTTGGCCAGCGTGCCGAGAACCAATATGTCGGGGTCAATTGTGGAATTATGGACCAGTTTGCTTCAGCCTGCGGTGTGGAAGACCGTCTGCTTTGGTTAGACTGCCGTTCGCTGGAATGGGAGACCCTAGCCTTGCCCCCCACCGTTGCGATTGTGGTAGCCGATACAACCGTCCGTCGCAAATTGACCAGTGGCGAATACAACAACCGCCGCGCTGCCTGTGAACAAGCTGTGCAACTGCTACAGGCCGAGCTACCCGGCATCCATTCACTACGTGATGTCAGTCTGACCGATTTCAATCGTCTCGCCGCCAAACTACCACAGGAAACCCACAAGCGCGCTCGGCACGTCGTGGAAGAAATTGAACGCACACAGCAAGCCGTTGCACTTCTGCGCGCTGGAGATGTGAACGGATTTGGAGCATTGATGAACGCCTGTCACCTCAGCCTGCGCGACTTGTACGAAGTCTCCTGTCCAGAGCTCGATGTGATGGTAGAGATTGCACAATCACTGCCTGGATGTTATGGCGCCCGCTTGACCGGTGCTGGCTTCGGCGGGTGTACAGTCAACCTGGTAGCACAAGAACAAGCCCCGGCCTTTGCACAAGCCTTAATGGCAGGTTATCGGGCCCGAACAGGTCTTCAACCAGAAATTTACATTTGCAAAGCATCAGCTGGAGCAGGGCTTCTTTAAGCAAAATGTGGTGCAGGCCTAGGTCTGCACCACAATTATCAATTAAGCGGGTTTCTTGATTGGGATTCGAATAAAGAAGGTGCTGCCGGGCAATTTTTCTTCATCATAGCCAGGGCTTTCAACCCAGATACGCCCATCATGGGCCTTGACAATGCCCGCTGCAATGGCCAGTCCCAACCCTGGACCACCACCTTTGAACTTGGTGCGCCCTGAAGAGTGCAGTTCTACCTTACCCACCTGGTGCAGCTTCTCAAAAATGACTTTGTGATTGGCTGGGTCAATCCCAATGCCCGTATCCGCCACACGAATTTCCACGCAAGGCCCTTTGCGCTCGTCCTGCACCACTTCACCACTGATAGTAATTTTTCCGCCATCGGGCGTGAATTTGATAGCATTTACAACCACAGCATCCAAAGCCTTTTGCAGAAGCTGTGGGTCGGCCAAAATTTGCGGTAACTGGCTGACACTGCTCTCAACCGTGAGCGTGATATTGCGCTCTTTCAAATCGTTCTTATATTCCTTTTGCACCAGCTGTAGCACCAACCCAATAATGGTCAGTTCCATGTGCGGCGTGATGGCCTGACTCTCTAGTTTAGCCACATCCAGCATCGCATTGACAATTTGATGCAAGCGGTCAGTGCCTTTTAACACCCCATCTACTGCTTGGAGCAGAGATTCTTGCTCCTGAATGGTGGGATGACTCCTGAGCATGCCCAGATAGCCTTTCATGACCGTGAGCGGGGTGCGTAGTTCGTGCGCAGCAACCTGGATGAACGAGGTCTTGTTCTTATCCAGCTTTTCAAGAGTGGTCAGAGCGCTGTGCAGTTCTTCCACGCGTTGTTCCACCATGTGTTCCATCAACTCGTTAAACCGCGCTTGGTCATCATATAAGCGTGCATTTTGCAACGCAATGGAAGCTTGCATCGCAAAGGTGGAGGCCAAGAGCAAATCATCTGCCGAGAAAGCGGCTTTCGGAATGCGTGTCAGAGAGAGCATCCCCACTACGCGGTTCTTGGCAAACAGCGGCAAACCCACCCAAGAGTGATGCACCGGTAACCAATCCACCTGAATCCAGCCCTTTTCTTGGGTAACATCGTCTACGACTTTAACTTCCCCTGAGCGCACAATCTGATCATAGACACCGCCAGGGTTGATCTGGATGCGCAATTCATCGGCGCGTTGGTTATCCGGAAAACCGCGATGCGCCATTAAACTCACCGTACCATCACGTTCTTCCATCAGCAACGCGCCCCGTTCGTAATGCATCACCGTGGAAAGTTGTTCCAAAATTTTTTGCGGCAGTTCATCTACACTAATCACACTCGATAGGTTGCGCGCTGCTTTCGAGAGGGCATCGGCTTCGCGACGACGTTCTTGCTCCTGTTGATAGAGGCGGTCTAACTCTTCAGCACGTTGCTTGGCCTCATAGAGTAGACGTTCTACTTCCCGTTGAGCGGCCTCACGCTGCTCTACCAGCATCGTGCGTAAGAGTGCGCTTGAGAGCAGGTTGCGCACACGGGCACAGATTTCCCAGTTTTCCGTTTTGGTTTCAATCCACATAAAGCCAAAGCGGCTCTGCGCCAACGCGAGCGGCATGACCACCGCCGTATAACGTCGGTCGGAGGGAATGCTGGCACGAGGGATTAAATGCCCCGTAGCCAATTTGGGCTGTTCGGTGAACAATTCACACTTGCCATTTTCGTATTGCAAAAAGAGTTGATGACTCTGAGCGGGAGGAATCAACGCCGATTGCGGGCGGGCAAT
Organism: Anaerolineae bacterium; assembly: GCA_003130845.1. Taxonomy (GTDB): domain Bacteria; phylum Chloroflexota; class Anaerolineae; order Anaerolineales; family Villigracilaceae; genus UBA5195. Next base: position 33,156 of record QEXW01000062.1, on the reverse strand, counting down.
TTTGTCATAGAACATGACGTACAACCGCTCAACGCCCATAATCGGGAAGTTTTTTTGCATGGCCGCCGCAATTTCATGCAAATTCATCGCAGGGGCCATATCGAAGCTAAAAGCCTGTAAGATTTGCTCTTCTTGCTCTAATTCCAAACGCTGGTATGCTTGGTGACGCTGAGAGAGCTCGCCAATCAGCATGCGTGCCTGCTGGAACAAATTTTCGGCTTGGAGCGTAGCATCTTTGCTGAGAATGCCCGCCAATGCATGCCGACGAAAGACCGAAAGCACATTGTGCCAATCGCCTGGGTCGTCGTTATACTTTTGTAATGTCAGAATCGCCTGTTCAATGCTGGAGAGAAACGTTTCCGGCACGCGCTCGCCGCGCAGAGTCTGTAAAAAGGTATCCCAAATTTGGCTGTAGGCTTTGGTCAGTGCAGATTTGGAAGGCAGAGGAGCACCACTGGCCTCAAACATGGCACGCACGCAAGCATCTTGTTTGTTTTCGAGCGTACCGGTGCGCGCCACTTCTTCACGGGAGAGTTCGGCCTGCTGAATAAAGCGCGGCTGACAGCCACACGACCAGCGCACCACCAAGCTGGTCGGAATGGTGGTTAGCGTTGGTTCGGTATCACCTTCAATCACCTTGAGGAGTGTTTCAAACGTGTTTTTGCCCAAGTCGTAGAACGGCTGACGCACTGTCGTGAGTGGTACCCCCAGTGACCGCGCTTCACGAATATCATCAAAGCCGGTCACGGCTACATCCAGCGGAATATTCAAGCCATAACTGCGCAATGCCTCCATAGCGCCAAACGCCATGCGGTCATTGGCAGCTGCCACAGCGTCAAACTTAACTTTGCGGTCTTCTACTAATTTCTTAATCGCATTCCGCCCACTTTCGGGGCTGTAATCTCCCTGCGTTACTAGCTTTTCATCATATTCAATGCCATGTGCTTTTAGCTCTTCACGATAGGCAAACAAACGTTGCTCCGCTTCGATTTGCCCTTTTGGCCCACGAATAAAAGCAATGCGCCGATACCCATGCGTCTCAATCAGATGCCGAATTAACATGCGCATTCCCCCCACACTATCCACCATGAGACTGGGGGTGCGTTCAACTTCAAGAGCGGTTGCTGCCAGAGGAACGTTTGAGAAATGCGCCGCGAATTGACGGATTTCTTCGCCAGAAACACCATGTCCCAAATCCGCCGAGAGAATAATGCCCGCCAGTTCGGCCGTTTGCGCCAAGTCATACAACCCATAGGAGGGTGAAAGATGACCAGGGGTCGTCACGGCGGTTGGCTTTCCACCTACAAAGTAGATGAGATTCACATCCCGCACCTTGGCGGTATCGGTGATTGCAGAAAGATAATCTGCCCCCCACACGCGCCCCATCTGCGAAACAAACACGCCAACCGTATGACGGTTTTTTGTTGTGCCTTCCTGTCGCGGCATAGTTCACCTTTGTGATTTGCGGTACCGACCATTTACGCCATCTGGGGACCATGCAGGCAAATAAACGGATACGCTTATTATATCCTGTTCAGCAAAAAGTCATATATTTCGAGGCAATGACAACTCAAAAGCACGTCCGGATTGGCCTTTTTGGCATGAAATTGTAACGTTCGGGCTTGTATTTGACCAAGAACAGATTGTATAATTAGAACAAATGGTCTACAATTCGCATCGAATACCAAGTCACTACAAATACACCGGGTTACCTAGCACATGGCGGGCGAGGCAAGTGGAAGTAAGTCAACAACCTGACCAAAACACGCCGCTTCCAATCGTGCCGGAGACGCTTGGGCGCCTGCCACCACACGCTCTCCTATTGGCGCTTGACGCGGATGGTTTGCCGGTGTTTCTCTATTTGCGCGACCCGCGTCCAGGCCCCATCTTAATAGCAGGCGATTCAGGCAGTGGCAAGACAGCATTTCTGCAAACCTTGCTGCGGGTGTCCACGCATTGCAATTCGCCAGGTAGCTTGCAATTTGCCGTGTTAACATCCCATCCGCAGGAATGGGAACACTTTCAAAACATAGAACATATCATGGGCATCTGGTCAACGGGTAACCCGCAAGCCGACCTTGTTCTGCAAAACCTTGCCTGGCCGCAGCAAAATCATCCGCCAAGCATTCTTTTATTTGATGGGCTGGATTCTATCTTGCACATGGCTACAGAAACGCAGGAAAGTTTTCGTACCTTGTTGATGCACGGCCCGGCAGCACGCATCTGGCCAATCGTCACGGTCAACGCAGCACAAGCCATAAAACTGCCCCAGTGGTTGGCTTACTTTCGGACACGCATCTATGGGCAGATTGGGAACGCTCAGATGAGCCAGGTCCTAACACCCTTGCCCGGGGCGCCGCTGCAAACGCTGGCGGCCGGATTTCAGTTTTGCATACGCGAAAAATCACGCTGGCTTTTGCTCCGGCTGCCAATCATGCCAGCACAAACAAGCAATCCTTGGGCCAACAGCCTACTTTTGTGAGGGTACGTCGGCATATCAACCCAGTAAATTATGCTTGTTTCAGCCCAAACCACCTTGTCACCACCGGATTGGGTTTAACCCCAAGTTCATAAATGATGACAGGAACAAGAATTGAGAAGGGATAGACAATCAGCGGTGTATAAATACCTGTACCAAAGAGATAATCGAATTTGGGGGTCAAATACGATTGCACTGCATTGTGAAAGATAAGAATAAGCACGGAAATACGCCCAATATAAGAGAAAAAATTTGCCAACCAGGTTGGGCCGCGTTCTAGCTGACGAGAGAGCGCCAGCACAAATGCGATACCGCTCACCGCCTCCAACGTAAACACCAGGGGAGAGCCATAAGAGCGCGTATTGAAATCCATTGTCTCAGGAAAAACCAAATTCAATACCAAGTTAAAAGCGCCTGCTATGACCAAAGGCACAGGTGAATTAAACCATTCACGCGGCACGTAATGAAAGACTTCCCGCCCCAGGATAAAGTAAAAGCCGGCTAAAAGCGCTAAATCCAGGCTCCACGGCAAACCATTGAGCGACAGACTGCGTCCGAATAAGTTAACCTGCACGGGATTAAACCAACTCACCGTCCATGCACCTAAACCCAACACCACCAGAAGCCCCAACCAACGCGGCCAAGAGGCTTGGATGTGACGGAAAATAGCATAGAACAGAAACGCAAACACGTTGACGGTAAACAGAGCAGGCAGAAACCACATCGCCACCCAATCCAAGTAATAGCCATTGGCGTAAAGCGCCTTAAGAATACGCCCCCAAGCAACCGGAATACCCATCGTATCAAAAAAAACGGCGCCAAAATAAATCAAAAAAATACCGAAGAAGAACGGCTTGAGCAGACTCTCGAACCGGCGACGCAATACATCCCAAAATGAGATTTCCGGTCGAAAGAAGAGCCCGGAGAGAAAAAAGAACAACGGCATGTGAAAGGAGTAAATCCAGTGGTGCAAAAAGGGTGCATAGCCCGCCGTGCCATTATGGGCCAACGCCACCAACAATATGCCAATGCCTTTGGCAATATCAATGTAAAGAAGACGAGAAATCATTATTAATCACCAAAAAAGAAAGTAGGCAGCCCTTCCACATCCGTCTGCACGCGAAATAAGCCGCCAGATAGCGGATAAGCGTCCAAATCGGCTGAACTCAAACCTTGCCTGGCCGAAGTGACAAACAATTCCGTGCCGTTTGGGCCGCCGAACACACAGGAAGTGACATTTTTGGCCGGTATGGGGATACTCTCAAGCAAACCTCCTGTCGTCGGGTCCCAAACCGTCACTGCCGCGCCACCCCACATGGCAATCCACAATCGGCCAAATCTGTCAGAAGTCATCCCATCCGGGAATCCCAGCCGAGGGGGAATAGAAATAATCACGCGCGGATTGCCGATTTCGCCACTGGTCAGGTCATAATCATAGGCTTTGACCTCGAAAGTGGGAGTATCTATGTAGTACAGCGTGGTGTGGTCGGGGCTCCAAGCCAGCCCGTTGGAAATGCGCACCTGATTCACCAAAGTCTGAAGCACACCATTCGGAGAATAGGAATAAAGCGCACCACTGGCTTCCCGCTCATTATTGTCCATAGTACCGGCCAAAAAACGACCATCGGGGCCGCATTTGCCATCATTAAACCGGTTGCCCGGTAAATGCGACTCAGGCGAGGCCAGGACGGTTAACTGGGTGGTTTCCAAATTCAGCAAGGCAATTCCATAGCGCATACCAAGGATAAGATGGCCACTGCGGGTTGGCGCAGCGCATCCCAAGGGCGCATCTACCTGCAAAACGTCATCCTGAGCAGAACGCGGGTCAAAAATGTGTAAATGTCCGGCATGAATATCTACCCAGTATAAGCAATTGCGCGCGGTGTCCCAGGCCGGGCCTTCCCCTAGCACAGCCTGGGCGTTCAGTAAAAGTTCAGGCGAGGAGATTTTCATCAGAGCCAGTCACGCTTATAGAAAATATAAATTGCGAGAGCAGTAAGAGAAACCGAAAGCAGAATGATATACAAAAAGGCGGCATGATTTTCTTGTAAAGGCAATTCCACATTCATCCCATAAAACGACGCAATGATGGTGGGGATGTTAAGCGCAATGGTGAGCGCCGCCAAAATTTTCATGATGACGTTCAAGTTGTTCGAAATAACGCTGGCAAAAGCGTCCATCAGGGCAGCCAGCACTTCAGAGGCAATATTGACCATCTGAATCGCCTGCTGATTTTCGGTCAGCACATCTTCGAGCAAGTCTTGGTCCTCTTCGTACTGATTGAAAACTTGCATGCGACGCAGCCGCTCCATCATAACTTCATTGGAGCGCAAAGCAGTAGCGAAATAAGTCAAACACTTTTGATATTTCAACAACTCCAACACTTCCCGATTACGGGTAGATTTTTCCAGTCGGTCCTCAATCACCTCCGTTGTTTTGTTGATTTGCCGCAAGAGAGTCAGGTAGCGGGTGGCTGCTTCGAGCAACAGATACAGAGCAAAGCGGTAGCGTTTGGCCGTCTTTAGACCACGGTATTTGCCATTTTGCAAAGCACGAACTACTTCGTTTTCCTGCTTACAAATGGTTACGACACAGTTATTAAGTAACATAATGCCAAGCGGCAAAGTAATGTAGGGGATGTCGGCCGCGGCACCGTTATCAAACGGAATGCGCATCAGAATAAACGTATAATCTTCATCGCGCTCGGCGCGTGCCATTTCATCAATATCAAGCGAGTATTGCACATACTCTGGATAAACACCCCACTCTTCAAGTTGCTTAACTTCATCCGGCGTGGGGTCAATGGCGCTGACCCAACAACCGTTGACAAACGAATCAAGACATTGCAAGCCTTGGTCGGTGCTTTTGATAAATTTCAGCATGAGCGCTTCTCCTTAAGAAAAGTTAGGGGTAGGAGGGCGCTCGAAAGCGCCCGCCGTTAAAGGGTCATGGCCAGCACTAGGAGGCTGGCTTTCTGCGGCGCCGGAACGGTCGCTTTCGCTGGACATGCAATGCTCCTTTCTTTAGAATGACTTGCCAATTTTACGACTTAATGCGGCTTGTAACAACCTGCAAAAATGCAAAAATGCCGCTCGAGTACACCTATCGTGACCTTCAAACAAAAACATGACTCACCCAACTTTAAGGAATGAGTCATGTCGTGTGACCGACCAGGGACTTGAACCCTGAACCCACTGATTAAGAGTCAGTTGCTCTGCCATTGAGCTAGTCGGCCAACAAAGCGGACGATATTATACCCCAAAGAAACAATGTGTCAATGACCGCATAAGACGGGCGCGCGCTGCACATTCACCACCATCTCCTTTTTGAGTTGACAGACAGAAAAAAGCCAGGGGCTCTTGGCAGAATGCTTCAATTTGGGGTAATTTTTGTAAAACCGTAATACAATTTGAGCAGACAGTGTGCTATCTGAACGAGAAAATCTGCATTCCCTTTTCAATACACCGGCAAAAAGCGAACTTCGTTTCCAAACCACCCCAAGTTTCTGACCTTCACACCAAACCCAAGAAGATAATCGTTTTTTCCTCTCGGCTTTTGACATGCTTTACAAGTGCCTAAGCGGCACAGGAAAAACGAGAACTTGCTCGTTGATCTGCTGTTTCTTGCCACCGCAGAAAACAGGCAAGAAAAAAACGAAATACTCACCATAAACACATTGCTAACCACCATACAGCCCAATTAGACGCAGACAAAAAGCGTGTTTTCCGAAGACTTCCGCGTTTTCCGCGTGAATCTGCATCCAAAAAAAGTGTCGAATGGCTAGACAAATTTTCACCCGGAGAGATGCATGACCAAGAAAATCATCGTAGTTGCGGGCAACATCGGCGCAGGAAAGACCTCACTCACCGAACGGATTGGAGCAAGGCAAGGTTGGGCAACCGGCTACGAATCGGTCTCCGACAACCCGTATTTGCCCGATTTCTATGCCGATATGAAAACCTGGTCATTCCACCTGCAAATCTATTTTCTGGGACACCGCGCCCGGCAATACTTAGAACTGGCCAATGACCCCCGTTCAGCCATCCTTGACCGCAGCATTTACGAAGACGCCTACATCTTTGCGCGTGCGCTCCATCACTTAGGCAACCTGAGCGAGCGTGACTACCTCTCCTATCGCCGACTGTTCGACCTGGTTGTTGGTAGTCTACCACCACCAAACCTGCTGATTTACCTGAAATGCCCTGTGCCGGTATTAATCGAACGCATTCAGCGCCGCGCGCGCGGCATCGAAACGGGTATTACTGCGGAATACCTATCCCTCCTCGATTCATTTTACGACGATTGGCTGCGTTCTTTTGACCTTTGCCCGGTCTTGACCATTCAAAGCGGCGCGGTAGATTACGTCCACAAGCCACAAGCGCTGGAACGAGTCACACAAATCATCGCCGATAAACTGGCAGGCAAAGACGTAGTGGAGCTGTGAGCAAGGAGACCCCATGATTCGATTTGCCCCTATGAGTGACGAAGATTTCGCCGCCTTTCTGCGCAAGTCCATCCCAGAATATGCCTATGACCAAACGCGCGCCGGCAATTGGACGGCACACGAAGCCATGGCAAAAGCACGCACCGAGTTCCAACAGATGCTGCCCAACGGCCCTCAAACCCCCAATCAGCACCTACGCATTATGCTCGATGACAAAGACCGCAAAATCGGCATGGTCTGGTACTTCGTAGATAAACGGGGCGAGCGTCCCAAAGCCTTCTTGATAGATTTTTTCTTCTTTTCCGAAGACCGCCATAAGGGATACGAAAAAGAAGCCTTCCAGATACTAGAAGCCGAATTGCGCGAACAGGGTGTGCGGCGCATCGAATTACAGGTGTTTTCCCACAAATTCGACGAAGTGAACCTATACCAAAACAACGGCTTCACCCAAACCAGCATCTTTTTTGCCAAAGACCTATAAGCCAGCCGAATGTGCTACCCTGCACACAATTCCGCCACATCTGGCGTGGAGCAAAAATCAATCCGTAGACTTGGCAGGTTCGTTAAGGCATAAGCCTGTGCCTTTTGATATAATTTGAAGGTACTATTGGACGAAATCTCAACTTTCTGGGGCTTGTGAATGACCCTTGAACAAGGAACGCTGCTCAACGGGCGGTATCGCATCGTAGATATTTTAGGCCAGGGGGGAATGGGCTCCGTTTACCGCGCCTTAGATGAAAACCTAGGCGTGGAAGTTGCCGTTAAGGAAAATCTGTTTACCACAGATGAGTATTCGCGCCAGTTCCGGCTAGAAGCAGTCATCTTGGCAAGCTTGCGTCACCAAAATCTACCACGTGTCACCGACCATTTTGTCATGGAAGGCTACGGACAGTACTTGGTGATGGATTACATCGAGGGCGAAGACCTGCGCCAGCGCATGGAACGCATGGATACCATCCCCGAAGAAGATGCCATCCTGATTGGTGCTGCGGTATGTGATGCGCTTGCGTATCTTCACAGCCGCCGTCCACCCGTCCTACACCGCGATATTAAACCCGGCAACATCAAAATCACACCCGACGGACGCGTGTACTTGGTAGATTTCGGCCTCGCCAAACTGATTCAAGGCAGCCAGACCACCACCACCGGCGCGCGCGCCATGACACCGGGCTACTCCCCGCCAGAACAATACGGCACAGCCCGCACCGACCCACGCTCCGATATTTACTCGCTCGGCGCCACCTTATATGCTGCCCTGACCGGCCACATCCCAGAAGATGGCCTGGCGCGGGTGATGGACAACGTGGAACTCACACCCATTCGCAAACACAACCCCAAAATTTCACGTCGCCTGGCCGCCGTCATCGAAAAAGCCATGGAAGCCTACCCCGATGACCGCTATCAGAGCGCGGATGAATTCCGACGTGGTTTGCTCAATTCCAGTTCCAAAACCCAACGCTTCACTGAGCTCGACTTAAACATCAGTGTTCCACCACCCCCGGAAGACGAAGAAGCGCGTGCCGTCAAGAATTCAAACATCTCACCTTCTACCCCGGCCAAAGCCGTTGTGGATGTTGTCAATTCGTTCACCACACGCATGCGCCGCCGAGCACGCCGCGATGCTGTCTTAGGCATTTGGGGAGGCGCCGTGCTGGTGCTCCTAGCCATTCTTTTGTTCTGGAACACTAGCCCCGCCTTCCGCCAGGGCATTTTCTCCCTATTGCCTAACTCAACGCGAAGCATCCCATCTCCAGAAATAACCTTCACACCCGAAGCACAACCCGGCCTACCGGCAACGGAAGCACCCACGGCCACCATAACGCCGACCATCCCACCCACCGATACTCCCCAGCCCACAGCCACAGCCACCCCCATCGGCGGAGGCACTGGACAAATTGCCTTTGCCTCCACCCGCACAGGCATTCCACAAGTCTATATCATCAATGTGGATGGTTCTGGCCTACGGCAAATCACCAATGAACAAGATGGGGCTTGCCAACCGGATTGGTCGCCCGATGGCAAACGACTGGTATATGTCTCACCCTGCCGTCAAAAACAAGATTTCTATCAAGGGTCTAGCCTGTACCTGATTGACGCCAACGGAGAAAATCGCACCCCCCTACCCACCAGTCTGGGCGGTGATTTCGAACCCGCTTGGTCGCCGGATGGCAAGCGGATAGCCTTCACCTCCTTGCGCGATGGCTACATGGAAATTTACATGATTAACCTAGAAACCGGCCAAATCACCCGCCTAACGCGCGCTCAAAGCATTTCACGTGGCTTATACGCCCGCATGCCAGCCTGGAATCCGATTGGGTTTCAATTGGCCTATGTCCTCAAACGCGCCGGAACCACGCAAATCTGGGTAACCACCGATGGAGATGTCTATCTCCCCAAACCGAACGACCAATTAGCACAAACCGGCAACAACACCAACGATTTCCTGCCTGTGTGGACCCGCGATGGGCAATTTGTCCTGTTTAGTCAAACCAACTTTGAAGGCACTGTGCCGGCTTGGCTGATGAGCATCCGTTACGAAGAACGACAGCTGAAACAAGCCGTACGCCTGCCCATCGAACCGCTACCCATCGTGGATGTCAATATTTCCCCCGATGGATTTTGGATGGTCTTTGAAAGTTGGCCCGATTCGCAAAACCACGACATCTACATTTCCACCCTCACCGGCTCAAACCGCGTGCGCCTGACAACCGACCCCGGCTTCGACTTCGACCCGGTCTGGCGGCCATTCAGAACTGAATAAAGATTTGATTGCAGGTTCAGCGCCTCTCCGTTGGGAGGGGCGTTTTTGTTTTATAATCAGCCTCGTTGTCCTTTCTCCAATGACAGGTAAACCGGCTATGAGCTTAGGTCAAGGAAATCTCCTAAACAACCGTTATCGCATTATCGAAATTCTTGGCCGTGGCGGCATGGGGGCTGTATACCGCGCGATTGACGAGAGTTTAGGTGTAGATGTCGCAGTTAAAGAAAACCTATTCACCACCGAGGATTATGCGCGCCAGTTTCGCATGGAAGCCATCATCATGGCCAACATGCGTCACCCCAATTTACCACGCGTCACCGACCACTTCGTCTTGGATGGACAGGGGCAATACTTGGTCATGGATTACGTCGAGGGTGACGACCTGCGCCAACATATTGAAAAACACGGTACCCTGAGTGAAGCCGAAGCGATTCGCATCGGCGCCGCTGTGTGCGATGCTCTGACCTACTTACACACCCGCAAACCGCCCATCCTGCACCGCGACATCAAACTGGGAAATGTCAAAATCACCCCCGATGGGAACGTCGTCCTGGTCGATTTTGGCTTAGCCAAACAAGCTTGGGAACATGAAGAAACCCTTACGGGCGCGCGTGCCATGACCCCAGGCTACTCCCCCCCAGAGCAATATGGTTCAGCACGCACCGATGCCCGTTCGGATGTCTACTCTCTCGGTGCCACGCTGTACGCCGCCATCACAGGCATCGTACCTGAAGACAGCCTGATGCGTGCAGTAGATGGGGTAGATCTCACCCCCATCCGCAAACACAAGCCCGCCATTTCACCACGCCTAGCGAGCGTTATCGAAAAGGCGATGGAAGTCAGCCCTTCTAACCGCTACCAAACTGCCGCAGAATTCAAGGCCGCGCTGTTGGGAGTCAACGAAGATACCAACCCCTTAAGAGAAACCCTGCAAGAACCTCCCGAACCAGCCTCGTCCCCAGCCCCATCGCCCACGCCCACCGCCTCCCGCAAACAAAGAGGCAGCTGCCTGAGCATGTTTTTTTGGGTATTTATCTTGACACTTATCGTCACGGCTGGAATCGTTTTCAACCCTCAAAACCAGCCCTTCCTGTCCTTGTTCATCACCGAAACAGCCACATCCACCCCCACCGCATCCCCTGCACCAACAGCAACCTGGACCGCAACGCCAGAAAGCAGCATCTCCAACCCGCCCACCCCAGCACCGAGCGCTACCCTTACCCCCACCGCTTTGCCATCCCCAACGCCTAGTGCTACCCCTAGCGAGAAAGAAACAACTGTTGCGCCTCCTACTCCCACCCTAACAGGTGGCAGCGGCGAAATTGCCTACGCCCTGATAGAAAATCGCGTTGCCCAAATTTATCTTGCGAATGCAGATGGAAGCAACGTTCGACAACTGACCAACGACTTAAACGGAGCATGCAATTTCGACTGGTCTCCCGATGGCCGCCAACTGGTCTATGTCTCCCCCTGCAACGCCAAAGCCCCGCAATATCCCAATTCCACCCTATATATTTTCGACTTAGACACCGGCAACACCCGCCCGTTGCTCGAAACAGGACGCGGCGAATTTGACCCGGCCTGGTCACCCGATGGGCAAAAAATTGCCTTCACATCCATGCGCGATGGCACTTGGCAAATTTACGTCTTCAACCTAGAAACTTCCACCCTCACCCAACTAACCTTTGCGGAAGAAGTCTTGCGGTCTCGCGCCAACAACCAATCCCGCTATCCCGCCTGGTCGCCCGATGGAAAAACATTGATTTACACCGTGCGGTTGGGAGCCGAGTATCAGTTATGGAAAATGAACGCCGAAGATGGAAGCGAAAAAGCCTTGTTGGTGTACACCGTGCCAACCGTTTCTGATTACCTACCCGCCTGGTCACCCGATGGCACCTTCATCCTTTTCAGCCAGGCAAACCAAGAACTTACCTCCCCTTCTATCCTCATGCGCTTGAACATTGGCTTGGAGCAACCCCAGCGCTTGAGCGGCCCCGGCACGCCGGTGGTAGATGTCAGCTTCTCGCCAGATGGCATCTGGATTGCCTACGAAAGCACCGATGGTGCCACGCAAGATATTTACCTGTACAATCTATTGACAGGCGAAAAAACTCGCCTGACGACTACCTCAGCAGTCGAGTTCGACCCAGCCTGGAGGCCTTACCAAAAGTGACGGCCGAGATGGTCACTTTTGGTCTTTCTCTTGCAAAGCAGCCAACAATTTCACATGTAAAAGCGGGTTGGCCGTCACAACCGATTGAGGCGGACTCAAATAGTCAGGCTCACCCAAAAGATTGGTCACCACAGCCCCCGCTTCTTCAGCAATCAGGCCGCCGGCAGCCACATCCCAGGGCTTAAGCGAAATTTCCCAAAACCCATCAAAACGCCCGGCGGCTACATAGCACAGGTCAATGGCAGCAGACCCTAAGCGGCGCACACCCTGCGTCTGCCGAGATAACCGCACAAAATTCGCAAAATTATCACGCTCGGCGTTCCAAGCATCATACGGAAAACCCGTTACAAGCAAGCTCTTGGCCAGCTCGGTCTGAGACGAAACGTGCAAACGACGCGTGCCGTTCAAATAGGCACCCTGACCGCGTTCGGCAGTGTACATTTCATCCCGCATGGGATCATACACTGCTGCCAACCGCACTTGACCACGATAGGCATACGCCACCGACACGGAAAAGATGGGGATACCGTGCGCGTAATTAACCGTTCCATCCAGAGGGTCTATCAGCCAGAGATGCTCTGTATCGCCATTTGAAGTCAACCCCGATTCTTCGGCCAAGATGTTGTGAGCAGGAAACAAACGCTGCACTTCACCAAGCAAAAAGGCTTCCGAAGCACGGTCCACTTCCGTCACCAGGTCAATCACACCTTTATAGGTCACCTGGGTTTCCTTTTCATAATGTGCAGCCAAAATTCGACCGGCCTGGCGCGCCATTTGCTCCAGGTCGGTCAGTTGGGGCATGTTCATATTCATTTTCCTGTTTTAAGTTCTTCGAGGACGCGGTAAATTTCATCCAGTTCAGACTGAATGTTCTCACGGTCATGTTTGGCTTGTTGAAGCAAAGACTCAAACGCCGGACGCTGTTCAGGGGGCAAAGTGGGTATTAATCGTTCCGTCCGAGTAATTTGTGTATTCTTGTAGCGCAGCTTATTTTCCAACCGGTCGCGGTAGCCCAGATAAAAATCACGCGGGTTGAGTGGTTCGGGACCTGAATCTGGCTCTTGAAGCATAATTTCGGCCACGGTCAGCAGGAAATCCTCGGTATCAATTGGTTTTTCAATAAAGCGGGTAGCGCCCAAATTAATGGCAAATTTTTTATCTTCCGGCGTAACGTAGGTAGCCGAAAGGAAAATGACCGGAATACGCCGCGTGGCTGGATTGGTGCGCAATTTCTGCACAAACGCATAACCATCCATCTTGGGCATCAAAATATCCGTAATAATCAAAACAGGTTTGACTTTTTCAACCATTTCCAGCGCTTCGATGCCGTTGCGCGCGCTGGCTACTTCGTAGCCCTTAAAACGCAAGGTAACTTCGAGCAATTCCAAAACATTCGGGACGTCTTCTACAACGAGGATTGGACCAGTTTTCATGCGACTATTTTACTCCGGTTAACCAAAATCGAGATTAACGTTCCCGTTAGCCAGACCAAACGCGACTGCCTAAAGCAGACATGGTTAGCTCAACCGCCAATGCAGCCGTTGTGTTTTGCACATCCAAAATCGGATTCACTTCTACCATATCCAGACCAACCAACTTTCCGGTTTCTGCCACCAGTTCACAAACCAAGTGGGCTTCGCGGTAGGTGAGCCCCCCGGGGACAGGCGTGCCAACGCCAGGCGCATGACGCGGGTCGAGCGAATCCATGTCAAACGATAGGAAAATTCCATCTACATCGCGAGAAATGCGTTCGAGCGCCTTTTCTACTGCCTGTACCATGCCAAGCCGGTCAATTTGCTCCATGCCCATCACCATGACCCCTGCTTCTTTCAGGTTACGCTTTTCGCCAGGGTCTAGGTCACGCGCGCCAATGACGGCCACACGCCGTGGGTCGAGTGGCGGCGTAGAGGTCTCCCACAGCGCAATCAGGCGCGGGTCGCCGAAACCGCATAATGCTGCCAAAGGCATACCATGAATGTTGCCAGAGGGTGTGGTTTCGGGGGTGTTAAAATCGGCATGGGCATCTACCCAAATCACACCCAATTTGCGATGCTTGGCCGCGCCATGAATTGACCCAAGCGCCACGCTGTGGTCGCCACCTAAAATAAGTGGAAAGTGCCCTGCCTTGAGGGAAGTCGCCACTGCCCCGGCGGTACGCCGCGCCATCGGGACGATGCAATCAATGTATTTTAATTTCGGCTCGGTAATTTTACACATCTCCGCAATGGGGACCTCAATGTTGCCCTTATCCTGGACGGTGTAGCCCAGCGATTCTAATTTTTGCTGCAAATGGGCATAGCGAATGGCACTTGGCCCCATATCTACGCCGCGCCGATCAGCACCCAAATCAATCGGCACACCAATAATGTCAATTTGCATAGGCTTTCCTCACAGAGAAATACATGTTCTCGGTCTAACGTCCAAAGCTGGCTTGCATGAAAGAGAATTAGCCTCAGGCTGTTCTGTAATAGCCCACATCCACCGAATAGACACGCCCTTTTTTGATAACCTGCCTGACCAGATTGGTACCAAAGCGATACCCTAAATGCCTATAATCGGGTACAGATAAAATCAGCAGGTCGGCCTGTTTGCCTGGTTCCAACGAACCCACGCGGTTTGCCATGCGAATGGCGTGAGCCGCGTTGATGGTGGCGGCAGCGATGGCCTGAGCCGGGGTGAGTTTCATCATGCGACAGGCCAAAGCAATGACAAATTGCATCGACTCGTTCCAGGCTGTGCCAGGATTGCAGTCGGTTGCCAAGGCAAGAATGGCATTGGCTTGGATGAGTTTACGCGCAGGGGTGTAGTCGCATTCGGCCAAGCCAAAGGGGGTACAAGGCAAAGCAACTGCCACCGTTTCCGAACGTCCCAGGGCTTTTATATCGGCATCCGAAGTTTTGACCAGATGGTCAGCAGAAACCGCGCCTAACTCAACGGCAAGCGAAGCCCCTCCCAGGTTATCGAACTCATCAGCATGAATCTTGAGCGGAAAACCCAAACTGCGCGCCTTTTCCAAAATCTGACGTGACTGTGCCAGATTGAAGGCTTTATTTTCGCAAAAGACATCTACAAAGGGTAAGCGGCGTGTGGGGGCGTGCGTCTCCCACCACTGCCGTAGAATGGGGAGCATGCTATCACACACCAGGTCGGTGTAACCCTGTGGGTCATCTTTATACTCCGGCGGAATAGCATGCGCACCTAAAAATGTGGGGGCAATATCCACACGGCTTTCATCTTCCAACAAGAGCAGGGCTTTGAGCTGACGCAGTTCGGTGGCCGTTTGCAAGCCATAGCCAGTTTTGGCCTCTACCGTCGTTGTGCCATGGGCAAACATGCGCAGCAAACGCGGTCGTGCCTGAGCCACCAACGTTTCAATACTGGCAGTTCGCGTTTGGCGCACCGTAGAGAGAATGCCGCCTCCGGCAGCCAGGATGTCGAGATACGGTGTTCCGGCCATTTTTAATTCAAATTCCGCAGCACGGTCACCACCCCACACCAAATGGGTATGCGGGTCTACGAACCCTGGCATGACGACACAGCCATCGGCATCCAGACGCGGTTCGGCAGGATAAGCAGCGCGCAATTCAGCGGTTTTGCCAACCGCTACAATTTTTTCATCTCGAATGAGAACCGCGCCGTCTTCGATTAGACCCAGCCTGCCGAGGTCGTGTCCACGCTGTGGACCGCCTGCAAGCGTTAGAAGTTGGGAGGCAGAGTGTATCAGCATAGGTATATTTTCTCTGAGGTGATTTTCATCACAGGGGCTATGCAAGGCAAAGAGTGAACCGGGATTATGCTGGTTGGAGAGAGAGGAACCAACGGGTTAAGAAAAAAGTTGCCAGCAAAGTCAGTAGGTTGAGAGCAAGAAAAAATACAATGACATGTGTCAGGCCTGAATTGAAAATGGGAGAAGGCGGGGGATGCATGATGTAAGCAGCATTGGAAAAAACATAGCGCAAGGTGATGATAAAAAGCACGTTGGCAGCAGCCGTGTAGGGTGGACGGTTGATTAGCCACAAGCCGGTTTGTAGCAGAATGCCCACCACAGCAAAGGTTAAAGCCAGGCGGAAACGTGGTTCCGCCAAAAACAGGCCGTTCCAGTTGGTCTGCATCGCAAGCAAGGAGAGGGGCAGATAGGTCACCCAAAAGACCATGCCACTGCGCCCGAGCGCCGCTGACCAATGGTACAGCGTCGCGCGGTTGGTCAACAGAGCCATGAAACCCGTCACGCCCGCCAGGATGAGCGCAGCCTGCGCAGCCAACACCCAAGCGCCGTGAATATAGACATAGCGCACATTAGCGCCCAGTGATTTCTCTTGCGGGCCAAACAATGTGACCAGCCCGATGACAAACAGAGTGAGAACAAACCACACGAGGGGGGATTTTTTCATAGTGAGATTATACACCGAGCAGTTTACCGGGCAATTGTGCTAAACTCCCTGCTCCAGCACAGAACATCGTCACTTGAAGTTGTCGCCGGGTGAGTTTCATCATTTCGATGGCATTTTCGGTTGAAACTGCTGCTGCCTTCAGGAAGGCGCCTGCCATGCCGCCCAAAGTTGCTCCCAATGCCAGGCATTTGGCAATATCCAGGCCATCCTTTAGGCCACCACTGGCAAAAATCATCATATCCGGAACCGCGTGCTTGACCAGGCCAATTGACTCAGCCGTAGGAATCCCCCAGCCGACAAAGGTCGCCGCTAAACCACGCAAAAATTCATCGGGGGCGCGATACATTTCGACTTGTGACCAGCTCGTGCCGCCAGCCCCGGCGACATCAATCGCTGCCACCCCACACTCAGCCAAGAGTTTAGCAGTCCGTTCAGAAATACCCCAGCCGACTTCTTTGGCAATCACCGGCACGGGCAATTGATGACAAACTTGCTCAATTTTCTTCGCTAAACCCTTCCAGTTGACATCGCCACCGTGTTGCACCGCCTCTTGAAGCGGGTTCAAGTGCAGATAAAGCGCATCGGCTTCAATCATCTCGACGGCACGACGGCATTCATCCACACCATAACCATAGTTCAGCTGCACGGCGCCTAGGTTAGCAAACAAGAGAATATCAGGAGCAACGCGGCGTACGCGGAAAGAATCGGCTTGTTCTGGGTGTTCCAGGGCGGCACGCTGACTGCCAACCCCCATCGCCAGCCCACAAACCTGGGCTGCTTCGGCCAAACGCATGTTGATGGCGCCGGCATCGCGCGTCCCGCCGGTCATAGAACTGACCAAGATGGGTGCCTGCAAAGACTTGCCAAATAGGGTGAGGCGAGTATCCACTTCTTCTAAATCGAGCTCGGGCAGGGCTTCATGCACAAAATGCACTTTTTCCAGGCCGGTTGTAAGCGCAGAGCGCACATCGCGCTCTAGGTTGATTTTGATATGGTCATCTTTTCGTTCGGTAATTGGCGCAACTTTCGACATGGTCTTGTGTTCCTTCACTATGAATTTGTGCGCGGTGGCACATCTGCCCAAAGTAGTGTAGAATTGCCCTGCGCGAAAAACGTTGAACTCTACAGGAGGAAGTTATGTCTGACACTTTTTCTGAAATTAAGGCCATCATCGTAGATTTGCTCGGGGTAGACGAGAGCAAAGTCACGATGGATGCCCGTTTCCGTGAAGACCTGGAAGCGGACTCGCTCGACCTGGTTGAACTGATTATGGCCTTCGAGGATAAATTCGGTGCGGAAATCTCTGATGAAGATGCGCAGAAGATTACCACCGTGGGCGAGGCTGTTAAATACATCGAGAGCCACAAGTAATCTGTTTGAGGTATTATACACGGCAGGACAGGCACATGCCTGTCCTGCGCATTTTTACTCAGCGTAAAGAGCCTCGATTTACTGTAACAAGAGGGGGATTTCTTCTGGGTGCTTGGCGACCTTGACACCCGCCGCTTCCAACGCCTTGATTTTGGCATCTGCCGTGCCTTCGCCGCCTTCTACAATCGCGCCAGCATGCCCCATGCGCTTGCCAGGAGGCGCCGTCTGACCGGCGATGAAGCCAACCACCGGTTTGGTCATCTTGGTAGCAATGAATTCGGCGGCTTTTTCTTCGTCTGTACCGCCAATTTCACCAATCATAACCACTTTATCCGTTTGGGGGTCATCCTCAAACATTTGTAAGACGTCAATATGATTGGTTCCATTGACCGGGTCACCACCAATGCCAACGCATGTGCTGGCGCCCATGCCGCGTTGTTTGAGCGCGTACAACACCTCGTAGGTGAGCGTGCCAGAGCGAGAAACAATCCCCACATTGCCGGGGATGGCAATATTGCCAGGGATGATGCCCACTTTGGCTTCTCCAGGGGTCAGCAAACCAGGACAGTTGGGACCAAGTAAACGCACACCTTTCAAGTCAATGTAGTTGCGAACGCGCATCATGTCACTGACGGGGATGCCCTCGGTAATGCAGACGATAAAGGGAATCCCCGCATCAGCGGCTTCAAAGATGGAATCGGCAGCAAAGCGCGCCGGAACAAAGATAACACTGGTATTGGCACCGGTCGCTTCGACGGCGATTTTGACGGAATCAAAGACCGGTATCCGGTCATCAACCCACTGTCCTCCTTTGCCGGGAGTCACGCCGGCCACGACGTTGGTGCCATAGGCCACCATCTGCCGGGTGTGAAACAGTCCTTCACTACCGGTAATGCCCTGAACTAGCAGGCGCGTGTTTTTGTTGACGAGAATGCTCATGGCTTAGGCTCCTTTCGCGGCGGCAACGGCCTTTTGAGCGGCCTCGGCCAGGGTTTCGGCAGTAATCATACTGGCATTTGCCAGCATGGCACGGCCTTCTTCGGCATTGGTTCCAACCAGACGCACAACCATCGGTACATTCGGCCTGACTTCTTCCATCGCCGTAATCAGTCCTTTGGCAACTTCATCACAGCGGGTGATTCCACCAAAAATGTTAATCAGGATGGCTTTGACATTGGGGTCAGCCAGGATGATGCGCATGGCGGCGGCCACCTTTTCGGCGCCAGCCCCACCCCCAATATCCAAAAAGTTAGCCGGCGCGCCGCCAAAGAACTTCAGAATGTCCATGGTTGCCATCGCCAGGCCAGCCCCATTCACCATACAACCAACGTTTCCATCCAGTTTGATGAAAGTGAGACCATACTTACGGGCTTCTACCTCGGAGGGCGCATCTTCATCGGTATCACGCATTTCTGAAAGGTCAGGATGCCGAAACAGGGCGTTATCATCAATCAGCATTTTTCCGTCCAGGGCAATCAGGCGCTTGTCTTTGCTGATGATGAGCGGGTTGATTTCGGCCAAAGTGGCATCGTTATCCTCGAACGCCTGCCACAACCCTTTGAGAATATCGCCAAAAGACTTCCAATATTCACGCGGCAGGTCAATGCCAGCGGCGATGTCGCGGGTTTGGTAATCTTTGATGCCAAGCAGCGGGTTGACATGTACTTTGATGATTTTTTCTGGGCTGACACGGGCGACTTCTTCTATGTCCACTCCTCCGGCAGCCGAGCACATGATAACAGGTTTTTTGGCAGCGCGGTCATTGGTAATACCCAAATAGATTTCCTGTTCGATGGCAGCGGCTTCATCTACCAATACTTTACGCACCGGCAAGCCCTTAATGTCCATCGAGAGGATTTGGGTGGCAAGCAATTCGGCTTCGGTCGGGTCTTTGGCGACTTTAACGCCGCCCGCTTTGCCGCGCCCGCCAACCAACACCTGCGCTTTAACGACAACGCGGCCACCGAGTTCTTCTGCAATGTGCCTTGCTTCGCCTGCGGTCGCCGCGACTCTCCCTCGAGGTATGGGTATGCCATAGCGGGAGAAAATTTGTTTGGACTGATATTCGTGGAGTTTCATGCGGGTCACTCTCCCAAAAGATTTAGGTTTTGTAACTCCCAGTCTTGCGGCAAAATTATACCACCATCAGATTTTCGGTTCGCAGGAAGTCGCTTTTTCACAGCCATCTGATTTGCATCATTTCCTGGCTTGGTTTTGTGCGCCACCGAGCTCGGGATGGCTGCCGGTTTTTAGACCCAAACGCTGTCTTTCAAATCAGGCGTTGTGCCTATGCTGAGAGTCTGGTCCATAAAGTAAAAAAGGTGACTGTCACTTGGTTAATGACAGTCACCTTAGGCAGATTTAGGACTTCATCAAGTTCTTCAATACGGTGTGCAAAATGCCGCCGTTACGGTAGTAATTGACCTCGACCGGGGTGTTAAGCAAAACTTTGACTTGAAATTCGACGCTTTGACCTGTTGGTTTCAGCGCACGCACTGTCACCAAACTTTGCGGGGCGATGTCATCCGAAAGTCCCAGGATGTCAAAGGTTTCCGAGCCATCTAAACCCAACGAATCGGCATTCTGTCCTTCCAAAAAGCGCAGGGGTAGAACCCCCATTCCCACCAAATTCGAGCGGTGAATGCGCTCAAAGGATTCGGCCAAGACCGCCTTGACACCCTGTAGCATCGGGCCTTTGGCTGCCCAATCGCGGCTGGAACCGGTGCCATATTCTTTGCCCGCAATGACGATGGTGGGAATACCCGCTTCTTTATACTTCATCGCGGCATCGAAGATGGGCATTTCCTGGCCTTCATACTTGGTCCAATTGCCTTCTTTGGGGGCCACCAAGAGGTTCTTAAGGCGAATGTTCGCAAAAGTACCGCGCGCCATCACCAAGTCATTGCCGCGTCGCGCGCCATACGAATTGAAATCTTTGGGCGATACCCCGCGCTCTTGCAGGTATTTACCGGCCGGGCTATCCGGGGCGATGCTTCCTGCAGGAGAAATATGGTCGGTGGTGATAGAATCGCCGAACATGGCCAAAACCCGCGCTCCACGAATCTCACGGATAGTGCCAGGGTCAAGCGTTAAGTCCTGGAAGTAGGGCGGGTGGTGAATGTAAGTGGAGGTCTCATCCCAGGCATATAGGTCGCCTTCTGCCACGCGAATTTCCTTCCACATTTCCGAACCCTCGAAGACATCGGCATAGCGCTCTTCAAACATGCGCCGGTCGAGGCTAGCGGAGACGATTTCGGCCACCTCGCGGTTGGTCGGCCAAATATCTCGCAGATAGACGGGATGTCCATCGCTACTGATACCCAGTGGTTCGTTTTCCAAGTCAACATCCACCGTGCCGGCCAAGGCATAGGCCACCACCAGTGGCGGCGAAGCCAGGTAATTGGCTTTAACCAGCGGGTGCACACGGCCTTCAAAATTACGGTTACCAGAAATGACGGCTGCCGCCACCAGGTCGCTTGCAGTAACTGCTTTGGCCACTTCGGCTGGCAGGGGGCCACTGTTGCCAATGCAGGTCGTACACCCATAGCCAACTACGTTGAAGCCAAGTTCGGCCAAAGGCTCAAGCAAATTGGCGGCTTTGAGATACTCTGTGACCACGCGCGAGCCAGGCGCCAGGCTGGTTTTGACATACGGCTTGACGCGCAACCCCTTTTCCACTGCTTTTTTGGCCACCAGCCCGGCAGCCACCATGACAGAGGGGTTGCTGGTGTTGGTGCAGGAGGTGATAGCAGCCAAAACAACCGCACCGTGTTTCATCTCAGCTGCAGACCCATTGGTGCCAAACATGGCTTTGCGTTCTAACGCTTCACTGCTCAATTCGTAGCCGCGTTCTTTAACCGGGGCGGTCAGCGCTTTTTGGAACGTGCTTTTCATGGCAGAAAGCGGCACACGGTCTTGTGGGCGTTTGGGACCAGCCAGGGAGGGTTCCACCGAGCCTAAATCCAGTTCCAGGCTATCGGTAAATTCGGGGTCAAGCGTGCCAGCATCGCGGAACAAGCCTTGCGCTCGGCAATAGGTCTCTACGCGTTCAATCACCTCGCGCGGGCGCCCCGTCAATTCCAAATAGCGCAGGGTTTCGGCATCCACCGGGAAGAAACCGGTTGTTGCGCCATATTCCGGCGCCATGTTCGCAATGGTCGCGCGGTCGGGCAGGGACATGTTATCTAGACCAGGGCCGTAGAATTCAACAAATTTTTCCACCACGCCCTTCTTGCGCAACATTTGGGTAACGGTAAGCACGAGGTCGGTGGCCGTCACACCCTCGCGCAATTTGCCATAGAGCTTAAAGCCGATGACATCCGGCAAGAGCATATCCATCGGTTGCCCCAACATGACGGCTTCGGCCTCAATGCCGCCGACGCCCCAACCCAACACCCCCAACCCATTAATCATGGTGGTGTGCGAATCGGTACCGACCAGCGAATCGGGCAACAAGACGGCCTCACCAGAAGGTGAAAGAGAGCGAACGGCAACCACATCGGCGAGGTATTCCAGGTTCACCTGGTGCACAATACCGGTCATGGGTGGCACAACACGGAAGTTTTGGAACGCTTTTTGGCCCCATTTCAGAAATTCATAGCGTTCACGGTTGCGTTGGAACTCAATTTCGGTGTTGCGCTGCAGCGCATCAGCGGAGGCGAAAAAATCCACCTGCACCGAGTGGTCAATCACCAAATCTACCGGCACAAGCGGGTTGATTTTGCGAGGGTCACCGCCCAAACGGGCCACAGCAGCACGCATAGCAGCCAAATCCACCACAGCAGGGACACCGGTAAAATCTTGCATCACTACGCGTGCCGGTAGGAAGGGAATACCCGGACGGCCTTGGTTGGTATCAGAGCCTTGCGGCACAGGCGTCCAAGCAGCAATATTTCGAACATCTTGCTGAGTGATTTCTATATCATTACACTGACGCAACGCGGCTTCGAGCAGAATGCGAATAGAAAAGGGCAGTTTGTGCAGGGTGGTTAATCCGGCGTGCTCCAAAGCATCCAGGCGGTAATAAAAATATTCCCTACCGCCGAGTTTAAGAACACTTTTAGCGTTAAAAACATCTTTCATACGTTACTCCTTTGGCTTTTTCTCACCTTGTACTCGCACTCCGGCTGAAGGGAAAGCAAGCGCAAGGTGGCAAGATAGCAAAACACCTTTGGCGCTTTGTGGCGGTATGAGCTGAGAACATCTCAACCGCTTCACAAAGAACTCAAAGGTGCGCCTTTGTCGTCCTCTGTTGGAAAAAGGATGGATGATGTGGTTGGCCTTAATATACAACAAAACCTCGCAGAACGCAACCACACCTAATTAACTCACGTTGCTTCCTTTGGTTCTTGAATCGCTTGCGGGTAGGCTTTGTGAATCCAACGGCGCTCAGACGCCAAGATTTTTGCGCGTTTTCTTTGCGCCTCTGCGACTTTGCGTTAAAACCGGCGCAAATTTTGTGGCAACTTGGGTTAACTATTGAAATTGCTGGGGGTCAATCAAAAATGGGATGACGCCCAGCATAGGTAGAAGCACCAGGAAACACAGCGCAGCGCAGAAAAGCAGGATAGTGATTAACGCGATGATGCCGTTCAGCATAAAAAAGGTCTTGACATTTTGCAAAGCTACCCTCAGGGCATAGGCATCGCCCATTGTATATGCTTGTTCTGCCGAGCTAGAGGCTTGAAACAGCAAAACACCCATCCAGATTTGCAGACCGCCCGAAATGATGCCGAAAATGCTCAAGACTTGGGGGACTCCCGCCAGAATGGACAGCACCCCAAGAAATTTCATCCACCCTGCTCCTTCGGCGAGAGGGTGGCTGAGTTGGCTGACCAAGCGCTGTTGTTCATTTGTCTCAGAAAACATGGCTTTCCCCTTTCTATAAAAAATTGTTCTGCCTAGGCCTTCGTCAATTCTTTGCGCAGCGATTCGACCAGCTTTTTCTTTTCACCTTCTGGCAAAAACGAGGCTTGTGCAGCGGCAAGAATGCGTTCTTTCAAAACATCGCGTGAGAGTTTGAGTTCTTCCACGGCCACACGATATTCGTTGGAGAGTGTAATCTGCGAAATGGAAGGGTCATCGGTGTTGATGGTCACGTTCAAATTTTTTGCAATCATTTGCGGCAGGGGATGCCCCGACAAGGATTTGACGGCCCCTGTTTGATAATTGCTCGTAATGCAGACTTCAAAGGCTGTGCCGCGTTCGCGGGCCAGAGCGGTCGTAAAGTCATCTTCCAGCACGCGCACACCATGCCCAATGCGTTCGGCGGAGAATTTTTCGATGGCTTCGCGCACGTTTTGAGCACCGTTCCACTCACCCGCATGAAGGGTAATTTTTAAGCCAGCCTGACGCGCTTCATTGAAGAGCGGAATGAAAGGCGTAGCCGGATATTCGACTTCATTGCCTGCCAAATCTAACCCAACGATATTTTCACGACCCTTTTCAACAGCCAGCCAAGCCACTTGTTCAGCCAGTTCCAGTGGTTCATGCCGGTTGATGGAAGCAATTAAACGCACGATGACCTTATATTTCTTTTCAGCATCACGGGCAGCCTTGCACACCCAATCTGTCACATCTTCAAGCGGAAAGCGTTCAGCGCGGCTGAGCGCAACCGGCGTAAAGCGCAACTCTAAATAGCGGATGTTGTCTTTGGCAGCATCTTCTACCGCTTCGTGCGTGATACGTTCGATGACTTCCGGTGAGCGGTAGAACATGCGCAGCGTGTTGAACTTCGAAAGGAAGTTATCAAAGGTGAAGTTATCTTCGTCCTGCACCTGCACCAAGCGAGAAAGGCGCACCACATTGGCAGGCATAGTCATGCCATGCTTACGGGCAACATCGAGCATGGTTTGTAAGCGAAGAGAACCTTCTAGGTGACGATGAAGTTCCACTTTCGGCAGGCGGCGAAATTCATCGGGTGCAGGAGTGAACAAATTAGACATGAGAAACCCTTCCTTATCGTTTTTTGTGTCGTTTACGACCACCTCGGGATGATTCAGCCGCAGAGATGGGGTCTGCCGGCTGAGAAGGCGCTTCCGTCACTGGGGTTACCTCGCGCACAGCCACCGGTCGAGGCAAATAGCGGAAAGCACGGTCAATAACACCAGAACGTATTTCGCCCAATAGGGTCTGGAACATGTCAGAGGCCTTTACTTTATATTGTACCAGCGGGTCGCGTTGTCCGTAAGCCTCCAACCCAATCGAAACCCGCAATGCTTCGACACGCGTGAGATAATCTACCCACAATTCGGTAATCACGCCCAGCAAAACAGAGCGGTAGATTTCCGTCATGCGCCGCCGGCCGAGTTCCGCCTTGAGTGTGGCACGCTGCTCTTCGCTGAGAGCAGCAGGGGAAGCAGATGGGTTTAGGTCAAGTGCAGTCACATCAAAGCCAAAGTCTCTCAAGCATTCGGCATTTTGCGACAATTGGAAATATTCGGCTTCGCCCCAACCTTCGGCCAGGGCTTGAGCAGCTTGCTCCAGGTGTTCTAAAACATCCAGGTCAAGCGTTTCGGGTTTGCGCTGTGCCAGCAGCTGCGCGGCAGCGTGGAAGTAGTTGATACGCTGATATTCTACCGGTTCAACTTTGCGGGTTTTGAGGTTCATCGCCATTCGGCGACCAACCGATAGGGTAGAAAGAATACGCAGCAGAGTGGTTTCATCGCGGGTGGGATAGCGTTCTAGCAGCGCATCCAACTCTTTGACAATCTGACCGTTTTCGCCAACCAGACGCTCACGGCGTTTTTGTACCGCGCTTTCAGCCACTTGGGAAATCTTGTTGGCGGCTTCCTCCCAATCCATGCGCGCCAGGTCTTCGGCTTTAAGGCCAAGTGGTTCGCCCAAGCGCACTTCTAGCCCGCCAATCAGCCGCGCGAGGGTCAACGTCGTAAGCGCCACGTCAATCTGTTCTTTGAGCGGTTCTTCTAAGGCAGTCGGATTGTTCGCAAGCAGTTTGATTTGCTCGTTGCTGAGACGCGGTTCAATGCGAATGATGGCTTTTAATTCATTGAGTAAATCGGCAGGGCGTTTGGGTTCTTCGTTCTCGCGCAAGCCATTCAAAAAGGTATCGAGCGCTTCAAACCGTTCTTCCAGCTGAGCATCTAGGCTTTCGGAGGCACGTTGTATGTTTTGCGCCAGTGCCTTGAGCAAGTGCGCTTCCTCGGCGGCGAGTGCCTGCCGCGTGAGCGTTAAGATGTCTTGGCGCGGATTGTCCTCATCAATTTCATCGAGCAACAGGCGATAGGTGAAAGATGGAAAAACGCGGTTGTCGCCATACAAGAAGGTCGGTTGGGTTTGTTCAAGCCAAGCCAGCAGTTTCCACAAGCCTTCTTCCGGGTCTTGCAAAGCAACCGGTACACGAGCGGCAATTTCCTCTTTCAGGAGTGTGGCCAGGTCTTCGGTCAAGTCGTTTTTGGTCATCACGCGGTCACGCTGCGCGTAAATGATGGCGCGCTGTTTGTTCAGCACATCGTCATATTCGAGCAGATGTTTGCGAACATCAAAGTTGGCGCCCTCAACGCGGTGCTGTGAGCCTTCGATCAGGTTGGTGACCATGCGGTTTTCAAGGGGGAAATCATCATCCAGGCGGAAGCGTGTCATCAGATTTTCGACCTGCTGCCCGCCAAACAGACGCATTAGGTCATCTTGCAAGGAGAGATAGAAGCGCGAAGAGCCGGGGTCACCTTGGCGGGCGGAACGTCCGCGCAATTGATTGTCAATGCGGCGCGCTTCATGCCGCTCTGAACCGATGACGTGCAATCCGCCCAAGCGGCGCACTTGTTCCATCTCTTCAAAGTATTTCAGGAAGAAGCGAATTTCCGCCTCGTAAATGCCATACTCCTCCAGTGAAAGGGCGAGGATGGCTTGCCGCTGTTCTTCCAGGCGCATGTTGTAGGGGTCATATCCTGCGCGGCGCAAAACGCGGCTGACAACGGCCAGCACCTCCTCAGCCAGTTCGCCACCCAGCTTAATATCTACACCGCGCCCCGCCATGTTGGTGGCGATGGTGACCGCGCCAAAGGCACCGGCTCCGGCAATAATTTGGCTCTCCTCGGTGTGCTTGCGTGCATTCAACACCTGATGCGGCACCCCGCCTTGAATAACCGCTTTTAACCGGTCTGCATATTGCGCGTCTAGGCGCAACACGCTGAGCAAGAGTTGCAGATTCGCCGGTTCTTCCAGGTTGATGGATACACCGAGCGGCTTGGCAAAGGTGCGCAAAAAGGTTGGCTCTAGCTGGTCGAGCGGCTTATAAAGTGGTTCAAGTTCAGTGTAGAGATGGCCATCTTCTTCTTTGTTATTTTTGTCAAACCATACCTGACGCAAAAGTTTGACCTGTAAGAGACGACGCACCGCTTCAGCACGTAAGCGGTTGGAAAGCCGCTCCGATGATTCAACCGAGGTCGTGCCAACCAGCACAGGACGCCCCATGACATGGTCACGAACAATTTCGGTGACAATAGCGCGTAATTTGGCCTCTACGGTGCGATAAACGACATCGGGATAATCTGTGCGTCGCCAATAAACGGGCTTTTTCTGCGGGTCATCGCGTCGGGCAAACCAGGCAATTTCGTAACCATCCGAGTCTTTGCCCTTTACTTCCACCAGAGGAGAATCCTTCCCGGCCAGCGTCGCTTGGTATTCCAGGTTGGTGGGGATGGGCAAAACCTCCAGCTTGTAGATTTTGTGAAACTCTTCCGACTCGGTCAAAGCGGTACCGGTCATGCCGGCCAATTTTTGGTACATGCGGAAGTAGTTTTGCAGCGTGATGGTAGCGTAGGTAACGTTTTCCGGTTCGACTTTGACGCCCTCTTTGGCCTCCACCGCCTGGTGCAAACCATCGCTCCAGCGGCGGCCTGGCATGAGCCGCCCCGTGAATTCGTCCACAATGACCACTTTTCCGCCCTGCACAAGATAGTCTTTGTTGCGATGAAACAGGTACTGGGCACGCAGGGCTTGCTCCAGATAGCCAAGCAAACGAGCTTGTTCGGGAGTGACATCTTCCGGGCGGTCGGGGTCGCGCAACGGTTGCCCGAGCAGTTGTTCGACATGCGCCACACCAATTTCGGTGAGTGCAATCGAACGGTCTTTTTCGTTAATGTCATAGTCTTCGGGATTTAATTGCTTGACCACTTGCGCCATCTGGTAGTACGTGTCCAATTCGCCAGAGGCCGGGCCGGAGATAATGAGCGGTGTACGGGCTTCATCAATTAGGACGTTGTCCACTTCGTCCACAATGGCAAAATAATGGCCGCGCTGGACTTTATCGTCCATGCGATAGACCATATTATCTCGCAAATAGTCAAAGCCGAATTCGGAGTTGGTGCCATACGTGATGTCGGCCAAATAGGCTTCGCGGCGCTCAACCAGGCGCAGTTGGCGTTGATCTTCCCGTGGTGATTCTTTGTCAGGGTCGTACAAAAAAGCCTTTTTACCGTTTTCGGTACTGGCAGCCATTTGTAAGACGCCAACGGTCAAGCCCAGTTTGTGATAAATCGGTCCCATCCAGCGCGCATCGCGCCGAGCCAGGTAGTCGTTGACTGTGACAAGATGCACCCCTCGGCCGGTCAGCGCGTTGAGATACAGCGGCAGGGTGGCAACCAGCGTTTTGCCCTCCCCGGTGCGCATTTCAGCAATCATGCCGTTATGGAGTGCCGCACCACCTATCAATTGCACGTCATAATGGCGCAAGCCAAGGGTGCGTTTCGAGGCTTCGCGTACCGCTGCAAAGGCCTCCGGCAAGAGTTCATTCAACGCGGCTTGCTCGGCCTGTTGACGCTGCTTTTCATCCTCTAAACCAGACAACTGCGCAGCAATGCGAGCGCGGAATTCATCGGTTTTGGCGCGCAGGGCTTCATCAGATAATTTTTCGTATGCGGGTTCAAGGTCATTCACTTGCCGTGCCAAAGCGGCGAACTTTTCAACCTGGCGTTGGTGGGGATTTCCCCCAATCAGTCGGATAAATTTCGAGAGCATAGTCACCTTTCAAAGCGGAAATTATAGCATAGCCCCCAAGCACAACCACAAAAAATCCCGGCTGGCGCCGGGAAAAGATTCAGGCTGGTGGAAAGTCTATTTGCTCTCGGTGACTTCAATATCGGTACCACCCTGTGCGCTGGGGGTAAACGTGACCTCAAACGATTTGCTGCCGCCACCATCGCAAGCAACCGTCCATTTTTCTTTCCAAACGCCGGCTGCATCAGGTTTTTGAATAACGTCAATGGTGGTTTTGGTGGGGTCGGTGGCAGCACAGCCAGAAAAAGCCGCTGCCATCACAACGTTGAACCAAGTATCAGCACGGAGGGTTTCATCGCCCAATCCACCTTGGGGTATCAGGCCTTCTGCGTCACCCGGCAATTCAGGAAGGTTGGGCTGGTCTTCTCCACCTGGCACAGCAGGGGTCTGCAAATCTTGGTTGATGGTGGAATAAACATTGTTGATGAGTGGCCCCATAATGCTCAAGGCGGCAAATCCACCGACCACCAGACAACAACAGCACAGAACAATGGCCACCGCAATGCCAATCATCAGGCCGATATTGGATTTCTTGGGCGCTTCAGGTTGAAATTCCGGTTGGACAGAAGGTGCTTGTTCGTACATAAAATCCTCCATAAAAAAATGGCACCGGCAACAAGCGAGGTCTCAAAAACCTCCGGTGCAGGTTGATTGAACGTTACTCTTGTTTACGTTCGTTTTGGGCTTGAGTTGCACCCTTTCTGGAACACTTCTATCATACCGAAAGAACTACACGCCACCGATAGCCCAAAGGTTGGAAAAACTTACATGAGATACATGCTGAGCGGTCCTTCTAACAAAGCAAAGGCCACAATCAGGCAACAACAACAAAACAACAAGATGAGTAACAAAGCACCAACAATAACAAGCGGTTTGTTTTGCGGCAATTGCAGGTTTTCCATACTGATTTCCTCCTCACACAAGTTCCTGAGACAAAAAAATAGAACAGGACGATACCGTTCTGTTCTATTTTACATGCTATTTGGTTTGTTCAACAAATTGCCGCAGTTTCTGACGGTAGGCCTGGAACGCCTGGCGGCCTGTGTCGGTCAAACGGCATAAGGTGAGTGGATATTTGCCGCGAAAGGTTTTTTCGATTTGGATATATCCCGCTTCTTGCAGTTTGGTCAGATGCGCCGAAAGGTTACCCTTTGTGAGATTGGTTTCGCGCTGCAGAAACACAAAGTCGGCGCTTTCGACGGTGGCAAGAATGGCCACAATCACTGCACGCGAGGGTTCATGCAGCAGACGGTCTACTTCTGTCAGAGAGCGCAAATCACTCATCATGGCTTGCCTCCGCCGGTGCAGGGTTTTGGCGCAGATAGTTCCCCAAAATAACAGCGCCTGCGAGCAACATGCTCAATCCCAAAGCACCATAATAGAGCACCAGCCCAAAATTGTGTGGCCAATTGGCAAATCCCAGCACAACCCCCAAGCCCACGCTAAGAACTGCATAGGCCAAGAAGCGCAACAAGCGAAAACGCCAGGCCAAAAAAACGAGCACGGCGCTAAATATCAGCCCTGTGACGGTTGTTGTCCAATCGAAGCCGGCCTGACTATTCAATATCAGAAACACTATCAAAGCAGCCAAAAAAGCGGAGAACGCGCTTAAAAGCAACATCCGCTTCCACTGCCGCGCGCCCGTTGGATGTGCAAAAGAAACGTAGCCGGTGCGCGGAAACGTGACATGCTCCTTGAGCATCATCACCAGACGATTGATGAGGAAACCGCCGCCAATCATGATGAGCAGGAAAAAGACGAACATGATGTTGCTCAGCCAGGAATCAGCCAGCAAGATTTCCGCATAAAAATAGGCGGCGAGCAGCAAGCACATGCCGCCAATGGAAAGCTCAAAGGTGCCATCTACATACCAATAGCGCAGGGTACGTTGTTGGGCTTGTTGAAGTGGGTCTGTGACCATAACAATCTCCTTTCTCAAAAACTAGTTTGCAATACAAACTTATCTACATAATACACCAAAACCCCGGTCTGTCAAGAGCCAATTTCACAGCGAATTCATAGCCAATCTTTACAGTACGTTTATCAATTTCTATGTCTGCTCTTATCTTGCCGTTCTAAAATCAGGGCGAATTTAATCGCGGAGGTGACCATGTCCATCAAACGCGTTTTATATGCAACCTTGCTCTTGGTAACCGCTGCCACCTCAGCCCTAGCGGGTGCATTGGCGGGTGGGCTAGCCGTATATCAAGCTCTCCGGCAAACCCCAAGTGCCAATCTATCAGTTGGGGTTGAGCCCGATAGCCCTGCCTCTGTAATCAACATCCGCAACACCGATGTCCAAACTTCCATCACGCAAGCCGTTCAAAAGGTTGCCCCAGCAGTCGTGACAGTGGTCGGCACCATCCCAGGACAGATAACTTTCTTTGGTCCCACAGCTGACCAAACCGTGAGTGGCAGCGGTGTTTTTATCTCAAACGATGGTTACATTTTGACCAACCATCACGTTGTCGAGGAAACGCAAGCGTTGACCATCATCCTAGCCGATGGAACACAACGACCCGCCACACTGATTGGAGCAGACCGATATTCGGATATTGCCGTGCTGAAAACCGAAGGGCAAGCGCCGGCTGTGGCGACCCTGGGCAATGCCGATAAACTAGACCCCGGCGAAACGGTGATTGCCATCGGCTCACCACTTGGCGAGTTCAAAAACACCGTGACTGTAGGTGTCGTGAGTGCCACCGGGCGGTCGCTGGATACCGGCAACGGCTATCTCATAGAAAACCTGATTCAAACCGATGCAGCCATCAATCAGGGTAATTCTGGTGGCCCATTGGTCAATCTGGCCGGTGAAGTGATTGGCATCAACACCATGATTGTGCGCCGCACCAACAGCGGCAGCGTAGCCGAAGGGCTGGGGTTTGCCGTCCCGGTCAACGTGGCACAGGCCATAGCCGAACAAATCATCCAGAAAGGTTACTTTGCACGCCCTTATCTAGGCATTAGCTTTCACCCCATCACGCCCGAAATTGCCCTACGATACCGCCTGCCCGTACAATATGGGGCGTATATAACACGTGTTACACCAGGCAGTCCAGCAGCGCAAGCCGGCTTACAACCCGGCGACATCATCGCTCAATTGGGCGAGGTAGAAATTAGCGAAAATCGCTCTTACCTGAACACACTTTTTGCTTTCAGCCCTGGTCAACAAGTTAACGTCGTCTTCTTTCGCAATGGGGAAAGATATGAAACCCTGGTGACGTTGGGCGAAAGCCGCTAAAGGACAGCGCAAGACAAGCGCACAAAACAAAATCCACCGAACAAGTGACCGCAAACACAAGGTCACTTGTTTTTTTGCCATTTTTATGCGCCCGACAGTTCCCCCTCGAGCGCAACCCACGTCTGCTGCGCGTGGGGATAGAAACCTGCGAGGAAATTCACTTCCCGCAAAGAGCAGGCGCAGGGGTCATTTGCTCACCCTGCCCCTTTGCTTGCCGGTGGGTTTTGTTTGCCCAGGGGCAGCGCGAGAAAGCTCGTCAGAAGGCCGCGGAAGCCATCCGGCAGGCGAACCAATCCTTCGATGTTGGCGCAGCAGTTGCCGAGCGGGAGTGGGTACAGCCAATTTGGGCATAACTCTCTTGAATCTGCCCCCAAGACCCTGTTGTAAAGAACCCTTGACATTTCCTGGAAGGTTGCTTATACTTCCGTATGTAAAGTTTGCTTTACTTAATGTCAATAGTCGTTAACTGCACATAGGAGATTCTTGGCGATGAAACAGGTTACCAAGCGCTACATGCGCGAATTCTTTCTCAGCACATCTGCGTATATACTATTGATTATCGTTTCCACGCAGATGACCAGCGCTTTCGTAGATGCTCCCTGGCGCGGCCTGGTGGCTATCACACCGGTTATCCCGGCGATATTCATGGTGGTGGCCTTCGTGCGCTACCTGAACGGCATAGACGAGCTCCAGCAGCGCATTCAACTCATGGCAATCGGCTTTTCGGCGGGCGTTACCGGCCTGCTGACCTTTGCCTACGGTTTCCTTGAAACGGTTGGCTTTCCACACATCTCACTCATCTGGATTTTCCCCTTGCTGATTGCCTTATGGGGCGTGGGAACCGCTTATTTTTCGAGGAAATACCAATGAAAAACAGGCTCAAGGTCTTACGCGCCGAGCGGGATTGGTCACAAGCCGACCTGGCGGAAAAGTTAGATGTCTCACGCCAGACCATCAACGCCATCGAAACCGGCAAATACGACCCCAGCCTGCCCCTGGCCTTCAAAATTGCCCGCCTGTTCCATTGCTCCATTGAGGAAATCTTCTTCCCAGAAAAGGATGAATCCATCCATGAACAATAAGAGATTGGCGCTGCTGATACTCTTTTTCCTGCTCCTCTCAGCCTGCGCCCCCCAAAGTTCGCCCGTCGCGCCCCGGCCTTCGCTCGCGCTGGAAAAATGCGCCCTGGTCTCGCCGCGCGGCACGCAGACCGATGCCCGCTGCGGCGTGTTGACCGTTCCCGAAGACCGCGCCAACCCCGGCGGACGGCAAATCGCCCT
>QEXW01000061.1 GCA_003130845.1 Anaerolineae bacterium | reverse complement strand
TTGGCAAAGGGTTTGAGCCAAGCCTGCGCATCTTCCGATGTTGTCGCCCAATAGGCATTGGTGACAATCCCCACCCGAAAGCCAGCAGCAGTTGCAATCTGCGCTCCACGCAACAAAACTGGATAGTATAAGAACGGCTCCCCTCCCTCGAAGAAAACCCATTCCATACTTTCTATCTCACGCGCCTGGCGTAAAACTTCGTGAATTTTCTCAATGGTCAACACACCTGCCTGGCGTGGACTACCCCACA
The DNA here is from genome assembly GCA_003130845.1 of Anaerolineae bacterium. Taxonomy (GTDB): domain Bacteria; phylum Chloroflexota; class Anaerolineae; order Anaerolineales; family Villigracilaceae; genus UBA5195. Next base: position 99,015 of record QEXW01000061.1, on the reverse strand, counting down.
CAAAGCAGTGGTCACACTCCAAGTTGCACTGATACGTTAGTAAAATATGCAAACCAGTCAATTTCATAAAACAACTTCCAATACCCTTAGCCAATGCCAAGAGAGATAACGCAAGCTTGTTTAGGTGAACCTTAGCAAGCACTGGAACAACTGCCAGCCATCAAAAATCAGTGTAACCAGAACAAAACCGAAAGTCATCGGACAAATATCATCTCGCAGATATAATAAAGTAATCTCTTTTGGAGGAAAACGCATGTCGAATGTCTTTGAAAGTCAACATCCCCTGGTTCGGCACAAACTGAGCCGCCTGCGCGACAAAAACACTGACCCCAAAAAGTTCCGCGAGTTGGTGCGGGAAATTGCCGCTCTGATGGTCTATGAAGCCACGGCCGACCTGACGGTTGTACCGCGTGAAATCGAAACACCCCTGGCGCAGATGACCGCTTACGAGCTGAAGGATAAAATCGGCTTGGTGCCAATTTTGCGCGCTGGGCTGGGGATGGTGGAGGGCATTTGGGAACTCATGCCCCAAGCAGAAGTGTGGCACATTGGGTTATATCGCGATGAGCAAACCTTGCGACCAGTAGAATATTACAACAAATTGCCAACGGAACCGACCGTCTCGGTTTGTCTGATTCTCGACCCGATGCTCGCCACCGGCGGTTCGGCTACTGCAACGGTCGAGGTGCTGAAGCGCTGGGGGGTGAAGAAAATCAAATTTGTTGGCCTCATTGGCGCACCCGAGGGCATCGCCCGTATGCAAAAAGAACATCCTGATGTGCCGATTCATTTAGCAGCGATTGATGACCATCTGAACGAGCGTGGCTACATCGTCCCCGGCTTGGGCGATGCCGGCGACCGGCAGTTTGGAACGGGATGAAATTCTGACACTTATCACCTTTCGGGTTGCGCTCTCTGTGACTTTCGCCTGACGGGTATCACTGGTATTCAGCGGGGGGCGGGGATATACTTGTTGTGAATACTTTCACAAAAATCTCCAAAAGGACTCCCCATGCCCCAAGAAGACCCAAGAATTCTGGAACTTCGCGCCATGCGTGCTAAAGCACGCGAGGGTGGCGGCGCTGACCGCATTGCGAAACAGCACGCCAAAGGCAAAATGACCGCCCGCGAGCGGGTGGAAGCCCTGCTCGACCCAGGTACGTTCAACGAGTTAGAGCCGTTTATCACCAGCCGCGCCGATGACTTGAGCATGGCCACCGAAAAATATCTCGGCGATGGTGTGGTTACCGGCTACGGCATGATTGACGGGCGCACGGTGTACGTCTATGCCCAGGATTTCACCATTTTTGGCGGGACCCTGTCCGAAATGCAGAGTCACAAAATTTGCCGGGTGATGGACTTGGCGGTACGGAACGGCACACCTTGCATCGGTCTGCTTGATTCGGGTGGTGCGCGCATTCAGGAGGGTGTTAAAGCGTTGGGCGGCTATGCCGAAGTCTTCCGGCGCAACGCGCAATTTTCTGGTGTTATTCCACAAATTGCGGTTATGCTTGGGCCTTGCGCGGGCGGGGCAGCCTACTCTCCCGCCTTGCAAGACCTAATCGTGATGGTTGAAAAGCAATCCTTCATGTTTCTCACCGGGCCAGATGTAATCAAAGCCGTGACCGGGGAGGTGATTGACGCGGAATCGCTCGGCGGCAGTGACGTTCACATGTCGGTGAGCGGGGTGGCACACCTGGCTGTTCCAAGTGAACAAGAAGCCTTAGCGGTCGTGCGCCGCTTCCTATCTTACCTGCCATCGAACAACATCGAAAACCCACCCTATGTCACTCCCACCGATGACCCGGCGCGCATGGACGAACATCTCAACCATCTTGTGCCGCTCGACCCGTCTGAGCCTTACGTGATGCACCAGGTGATTGAATCGGTGGTAGATAAAGGTTCTTTTTTGGAACTACAACCCCACTGGGCGCGCAATGCCATCATTGGGTTGGCACGCATTGGGGGGCATAGTGTGGGCATTGTGGCGCAAGAACCGGCTGTGATGGCCGGCGTAATTGATATTGACGCTAGCGATAAGATGACCCGTTTTGTGATGATGTGTGATTGTTTTAACATTCCACTGGTCACTTTCGTCGATTCGCCCGGCTTTTTGCCCGGTGTAGCGCAAGAGCATGGCGGTATTATCCGACACGGGGCCAAGCTGCTGTATGCCTATTCCAACGCTACCGTGCCTAAGGTGACCATCATCACCCGCAAAGCCTATGGTGGGGCGTATGTGGTCATGTCCAGCAAATATCTCGGCACCGATGTCACCTACGCTTGGCCGAGTGCCGAAATTGCCGTGCTGGGAGCCGAGGGAGCGGTCAACATCTTGTTTAAGAAGCAAATTGAAAGCGCACCCGACCCGGCTAGTGAGCGCAAACGCCTGGCAGATGAATATCGTGCGCGCTTCAACAATCCCTATCACGCTGCCAGCACCGGCTATGTGGATGACATTATTGAACCAAAAGAAACACGCCCCAAGATTATCGCTGCGCTCTCGGCCTTAAGAGATAAATTCGCCCCTGCTCCACCACGTAAGCATGGAAATATTCCGGTGTAATGGCCTATGACAGAAAACTTGCTCAATTCCTTGCTCATCACCGGCATTGGGATGGGCATTACCTTCTCGGCAATCGTCATTTTGTGGTGGATGATGGCCGGCTTAACGGCCCTTCCAGATAGAGAAGAAGAGACCGTTCAACAGCAGCCTGCCGCTGCGATGGATGATAGCAAAGCACGGGCAGCCGCCGCTGCAGTAGCCCTGGCGCTCGCCGAACAGGAACTTTCCTCCGCCCGACCGCTTCCGCCACCGCCGACAGCGATTGTCAGCGCTTGGCAATTAGGCACCCGCTCGCGCCAAATGTACGAGAAAGGCAGAAGACGCAAATGAAATACAACGTAACCATTGGAGAAAAAACTTACACAGTTGAAATCGAAGACATTAACCAACGCCCGGTCATTGCCCGTGTAGATGGCGAGGCGTTTCAGGTCTTCATCGAGCGGCGAGCGGCTGAACCAAGCAGCCCAGGGAAAGATTCGGCTTCCATCACCGCGAAGCCGGTCAGTGTGGCCTCACTCCCTCTCAGCAAAGTGGAAAACGCCGGAAATGCGCTGCTTTCCCCTCTGCCCGGCACAGTGGTTGAGATTTTTGTCAAGCCCGGCGAACAGGTAGAAGCGGGGCAGGTCGCGCTCATCATCGAAGCGATGAAGATGAAGAATAGTATCCGCCTGGTACGAGGGGGCGTCATCAAACGCGTTTTGGTGAATGCAGGGCAAACGGTGGCGCACCGTCAACCGTTGGTGGAGTTCGAGCCATGAATATTTTAGACCTGCTTCAGAGCATTTTCGGCGGCTTGCAATTTACCTGGGCGAACGCTGTGATGTTGTTAATCGGCGCAGCGTTGGTTAGCTTAGCAATCGTTAAGGAATACGAACCGGTGTTGTTGTTGCCGATTGGCTTTGGCTGTATTTTGGCGAATCTGGGCATGTCGGTGTATCACGAGGAAAGTTTCCTGCGAGTCCTATACCAAGCAGGGATTGAAACCGAGTTGTTTCCTCTGTTAATTTTCATTGGCGTAGGTGCCATGATTGATTTTCGCCCATTGCTCGCCCAGCCCCAAATGGTTTTGCTCGGCGCAGCAGGACAGTTTGGCATCTTTGGTGCGCTCATCTTGGCGACTTTGCTCGGCTTTCCGCTGAACGAAGCCGCTAGCATTGGGGTCATCGGTGCGATTGATGGCCCAACGGCAATTTTCGTCACGTCAAAACTGGCGCCGGAACTGCTTGGGCCGATTGCGGTAGCCGCTTATTCGTACATGAGCCTGATTCCCATCATCCAACCGCCGATTATGCGGTTAATGACCAGCCGCAAGGAGCGCCTCATCCGAATGGAGTATGCGCCTCGGCCTGTTTCTAATCGTACGGTGGTTGCTTTCCCAATTGTGGTGACGATTGCAATTAGCCTGCTGGCACCTGCCGCCGCCCCGCTCATTGCTGCGCTGATGCTCGGTAACCTGCTCAAAGAATCGGGGGTAGTAGAACGCCTAAACAAAGCCGCTCAGAACGAGATTATCAACATTACCACGCTCTTTTTGGGGTTAGCCATCGGCGCAACGATGACTGCCGAAAAGTTTTTGTATGACCCACAAACGGGTTTTCAGGTGCGTACCTTGGGGATTATGGTTCTTGGCCTGCTCGCTTTTATTCTCGATACGGTGGCAGGGCTAACGTTCGGCAAAATGATGGCCTTCTTTAGTGGTGGCAAAATCAACCCGCTGATTGGGGCTTGTGGCATCAGCGCTTTTCCGATGGCCGGGCGCCTTTCGGCACGCGCCGCGCTTGATGAAGACCCCGATAACTTTATCCTTATGCACGCGATGGGTTCAAACACGGCCGGTCAACTTGGCTCGGTGATTGCGGGCGGCGTGCTTTTAGCGATTGTAAGCAAGATGCTGGGGTTGTGATTTGGTATTGGGTCGGCGATAGACTTAGCGTCCCAAGGGGTTGTCCTTTGGGACGCTTGATTCTGCATTTAGCGAGCGAAGCGATATTTCCTGGCAAATTCTGCTGCCGCCTGAACAGGGATTTCGCTTTCACCAATTTCTCGCACACAAGCTGAACCGACAATTACGCCATCGGCCACTTGTCCAACGGCGGCGGCCTGGGCCGGGGTGCTAATGCCAAAACCAACACAGACCGGTACAGCCGTATGGCGACGCACACGCGCGATAAGTTCTCCCAATTCGGCAGGGATGTCGCTGCGCGCGCCGGTCACGCCGGTCACACTCACGAGGTAGATAAATCCGCGCGCCCGATGGGCTAAGCGTTCCATGCGGTCTTCGGAGGTGGTTGGCGCTAGCATGGTAATCAATGGTGTTTCATATTTTTGCAAGATTTGCTCTAGTTCATCGGCCTCTTCAGGCGGTAAGTCGGGAATAATGAATCCATCTGTACCGGCTTGAACAGCGTCCTGAACAAAACGCTCCAAGCCATACGCCAAGATGGGGTTGTAGTAGCCCATCAGAATCAGGGGGATTTCAATTCCCCGGCGGCGTAATTCGGCAATTGTGGAAATGCCATCACGCGTGCTGACGCCGTTTTGCAGAGCGATTTGTGTGGCATGTTGAATCACCGGGCCATCGGCGAGTGGGTCAGAAAAAGACAGGCCCACTTCGATTAGGTCGGCGCCGTTACGCGCTAAAGATTCTAGGATGTCAATCGAAGTAGGTATCTCCGGGTATCCCACCGGGAAATAAGGCATGAAAATCGGGCGGTGCCGAAAGGCAGATGCGAGTCGGTTCATAGCAAAGAAGAGGGCAAGGAAAAAGAGTTAGAGAATGGTGTTCATGACGGTGTTCAGGTCTTTGTCACCACGACCGGAGAGGTTGACCAGGATGATTTGGTCTTGGCGCATAGTGGGTGCACGTTTGATGACTTCTGCCAGTGCGTGTGCTGATTCGAGGGCGGGGATAATGCCTTCCACTCGGCACAGCAACTGAAAGGCCTGTAGGGCTTCTTCGTCGGTGGCAGCAGTGTAAAACGCGCGTTCCTGGTCACGCAAATGGGCATGCTCCGGGCCGATGGCCGCATAATCCAGGCCTGCAGAAACAGAGTGTGTTTCCGCGATTTGACCGTCTTCGGTTTGCAGGACAAAGGTGCGCGTGCCGTGAATCACACCCAAGCGTCCACGTGTGGGGTCACCAAAGCGAGCCGCATGTTTGCCAGAGGGGATGCCACTGCCGGCGGCTTCCACGCCAATCAGTTCTACTTCCGGGTCGTCCAGAAAAGCGCTAAAGATGCCGATGGCATTGGAGCCGCCACCCACACAGGCAATGACGGTATCCGGCAGGCGCCCGATTTCCCTCAGCATTTGCGCACGCGCTTCACGACCAATCACGGATTGAAATTCGCGCACTATGGTGGGGTAAGGATGTGGCCCAAGCGCCGAGCCTAATAGGTAATGTGTGGTACGGACATTGGTGACCCAGTCACGAATGGCTTCGTTAATGGCGTCCTTGAGGGTTTGTGTGCCGCTGGTTACGGGGTGTACTTCGGCACCAAGCAGTTTCATGCGGAAGACATTTGGTTGTTGGCGGGCAATATCTACCGCACCCATGTAGACCACACATTCCAAGCCCAGGAGAGCAGCAGCCGTTGCAGAGGCCACACCATGCTGACCGGCGCCGGTTTCGGCGACAATGCGCTGTTTGCCCATCCGCTTGACAAGCAAGGCTTGCCCTAAGGCATTGTTGATTTTGTGCGCGCCGGTATGCGCTAGGTCTTCGCGCTTGAGATAGATTTGCGCACCACCCAATTGTTCGGAAAGCCGGCGCGCGTAGGTGAGCGGGGTCGGCCGGCCAACAAAATCGGCGAGTAGTTGGTCAAGTGTAAGTTGAAAGGCCGGGTCGGAGCGTGCTGCTACGAATTCGGTTTCTAGTTCTGCTAGCGCAGGCATGAGCGTTTCGGGGACATATTGTCCGCCATAGGGGCCAAATTTGGAAGGCAAGAGTGTCATAGGTCAGGGAGTAAATTTTGGAGAGTAGGGTGAGAAAGGCATCTGCCGCTTAAATTGTATCGGCACGATGCACTTGTTCAATAAATTTTTTGATTCGGGCCAGGTCTTTGACGCCAGGCGCAGATTCGACGCCCGAGGCAACATCTACACCCCAAGGTCGGACAAGGCGGATGGCTTCAGCCACATTTTCGGGGGTTAGGCCACCCGCCAGTAGTAAGGGCGTTTGTTTGGCCAATTGCGCAGCGGTGTTCCAATCTGCAATTTGGCCAGAACCTCCGTATAAGCCAGGGACAGCAGCATCTATGAGTAAAGCGGGTACATCTGCCGTTGTTGGGCGAGAATATTGTTGTATGAGTGCTGCTGAATCCTGATTTGAAGAAAGTCGCACGGCTTTGAAAGCCAAGGGGCCAAGTTCATCCAATACTTCGGGCGGTTCGTCACCGTGCAGTTGGGCAAGGTGTAGCCCAGTCGTCATGAGTGTAGCGCGAATCTCGGAAACAGGGGCGTTGACAAATACTCCGACCAAGAGAATATTTTTTTTGTCGCCTGATGCAGACCACTGGTTGAATAAGGCGGTCGTGATTTTCGCGCAGGTTTCCGGTGTAATAAAGCGTGGGCTTTTGGGGTAGAAATTAAATCCAAGCAGGTCGGCTCCCGCTTCAAGTGCAGCCAGGGCCTCGGGTAGGGTTTTGATGCCACAGATTTTGATGCGAGTCATAGTGCAAGGTGGTGTGTTGAGTGCAATTCAAAAGGTTGATTACATTCGGGTGGAAATGCCGGCGAGTTCTCGCACTTTGGCAGGAATATCTGGAGCGGTCACTAGGGCCTCGCCTACCAAAATGGCCTGAATGCCAGCACGTTGAAGGCGAGTCACGTCGGCGGCGGTAAAGATGCCACTTTCTGCCACAACGACGACTTCAGGAGGGATGTGTTGGCGCAGGCGTTCGGTTGTTTCTAGGGAGACTTGAAAGGTGGTCAGGTCACGGTTGTTGATGCCAATCAGGCGAATTCCATTCAGGCGCAAGGCGCGTTCGGTTTCAATTTCATCGTGGACTTCGACCAATGGGGTCAATCCCAAGTCCAAAGCACAAGCGTGTAGGTCGGCAAACAAGGCGTCGTCTGGTAAGGCAGCAACAATGAGCAATATAGCATCCGCACCCGCTGCTCGGGTTTCGTAGATTTGGGCTTCGTGGATGATGAAATCTTTGCGTAGCAAAGGTAAGGGGTAGCCAGCGTGTCGTAACTGCCGCAAGGTGTTTAGGTTTCCTTGAAAGAATTTTTCATCGGTCAGAACGCTCACCGCCGCTGCGCCATTTTGAGCGTATATTTCAGCCACTTGAATCAGGTCAAGATGCGCTGCCAGTAAGCCTTTGGATGGGCTGGCTCGTTTGAGTTCAGCAATCAGGGCAATAACTGCGCTTTCGCTAGGCAGCTGCTCGGTAGGTTGCCATGTTTTTTGATATGTGTGTGTGCTTGCGTTTTTTCCTATTTCCGCGACCACAGGCAAGTTGGTTCTGCAACGATGGGTGAGGGCGGCAAGAAAGTCACGCGGGGCAGGGAAAGTTTCTGCAGCGCAACGCAGTGCAGGCAGGTCGAGCGCGGCGATTTCACGGCGTTTCTGGTCGAGGATGGTGGAGAGAATGTTGGTCAAGGGATGGTCTCCGGGAGGATGAATTTGCGGATGGAGCAGCGGATGAGGCAGCGGATTTGGCAACGGATGGTGAAGCGGATAAGCGGATGGGGAAGCGGATTTGGCAACGGATGGGGAAGCGGATAAACGGATGGGGCAACGGAGGTAAAAATACGAATTCCGTTCGCAGAAACCTGGTTCAAAGAGCAGGTTGAGTAAAGGATTGACTAAATTCGACCAGTTGGTTGAGTTTTTGCAACGCCGCGCCGCTTTGTAGGGACTCTCTGGCTTCGGTCAAAGCGGTTTGGAAGTCAGCCGTTTCAGCAGCTAAGGCAGCAGCTGCGTTGAGTAAGACGGCATCACGACGTGCACCATGTAACTTTCCACGAAACAGGTCGCGCATCATCGCTGCTGATTCTTCGGGGGTGCCACCACGCAGGTCGGCAATGCTTGCGCGCGGTAGGCCATAATCTGCCGGGTCTAGGTCGTAGGTGCGAACCGCGCCGTCTTGCAAATGGCTGACGCGGTTCGGACCTAATAGGCTGAGTTCGTCTGTCCCACCTGCGCCATGAATGACAAGCGCTGCACGCGAACCAAGTTCGTTTAGGACATGTGCCAGTGGTTCGGTAAGCGCCGGGGAGTATACTCCGGTTAACTGAATTTCGGCACCGGCAGGGTTGGTCAGTGGCCCCAGTAGGTTGAAAATGGTGCGTTGGCCAATCTCACGACGCGGGCCAATGGCGTGTTTCATGGCCGGGTGAAATTTGGGAGCAAACATGAAACCAATGCCAATTTCTTCGATGGCCCGCCCCACTTGTTCTGGGGTGAGTTCTAGGTTCACGCCTAAGGCAGAGAGTACATCCGCACTCCCACATTGCGAGGAAGCAGCACGATTACCGTGCTTGGCTACACGGCGACCTGTTCCAGCCACCACAAAGGCAGCAGCCGTTGAGATGTTGAAGGTGTGCGCACCATCACCGCCGGTGCCAACCACATCATAGAGGGGTGTGGAGCGATCGGTGCGCGGTACTTTGAGTGAAGCTGCTCGCATGGCGCGCACTGAGCCGGTGATTTCTTCAACCGTTTCGCCTTTCATGCGTAAGGCTACCAGGTATGCCCCAATTTGGGCAGGGGTGGCTTCTCCTTTCATAATAATCGTCATCGCTTGTTCGGCTTCTTCAGCGGTCAAATTTTGTAAGTGGATGGCTTTGGCGATATAAGGTTGTAACATGATAACCTCCTATCGGGAAAATGTTTGAAGGGTGAGCAGAGGGGGAGTTAATGCAGGTCAAGAAAGTTTTTTAGAATTTGTTTTCCGTGTTCGGTCAGGATGGATTCCGGGTGAAATTGGACGCCAAAGGTTGGATATTGGTGATGCTTAAGTGCCATAATTTCACCTTCAGCTGTCCAGGCCATCACTTCTAATTCGGCCGGGACGGGCGCTTGGACAATCAGCGAATGGTAACGAGTCGCTTGAAAAGGGCTAGGGATGCCCGCAAATACTCCTTGTCCATTGTGGTGAACCGGCGAGGTTTTGCCGTGCATGAGCCGGGGAGCACGGGTGACTGTTCCACCATAGATGGCACCTAGGCACTGATGCCCCAGACAAACACCAAGCACAGGGATTTTGCCGGTAAAGTAGCGCATGGCCTCGGGAGAAACGCCACCATCGGCTATCGGTTCACCAGGCCCGGGGGAGATGACTAAGTGCGAGGGGTTCAAGGCGATTAGTTCATCCAGAGTGATTTGGTCGTTACGAAAAACGCGAAGGTCGGCGCCAAGTTCACCGAAGTATTGAACCAGGTTGTAGGTAAACGAGTCGTAGTTGTCTATTAGGATAAGCATAAGAAATCCTTTGTGCATGAGGCGTGAGGCACGGTATGGCAGGGAAGCACAGGTGCGCTGAGTTGATTATTCTCTCTGTTCCGCCATTTCCACCGCGCGTAGGACAGCACGCGCTTTGTTAAGAGTTTCTTCGTATTCGCGTGAAGGGTCGGAATCGGCGACGATGCCTGCTCCAGCTTGTACGCTGATGGTTTGCCCATGTCCTACTAGGGTGCGAATGGCGATGCAAGTATCCATGTTGCCGTCAAATGAGAAGTAGCCAATGGCTCCAGCATACGGACCACGCGCATCTGGTTCCAAGTCAGCGATGATTTCCATGGCGCGGACTTTGGGCGCCCCAGAGACGGTGCCTGCCGGGAAGGTGGCACGCACCAGGTCGAATGCGGTCAGGTCAGGGCGTAAAATCCCCTCGGCATGGGAGACAATATGCATCACATGCGAATAGCGTTCAATGGTGAAGAATTCCGGTACGCGCACCGTGCCATATTCGCAAACGCGACCTAAATCGTTGCGACCCAAATCTACCAGCATAATATGCTCGGCGCGCTCTTTGGGGTCGGCCAGTAGTTCGGCGGCTAAGGCTTCATCTGCCGCACGGTCGGCGCCACGTGGACGGGTGCCAGCAATTGGGCGCAGGCTGGCTTTTCGGCCTTCTAGGCGAACGAAAATTTCGGGCGAGGCTCCAATGATGTAGAAGGGTTTGCCTTGCAGGTCACCAAAATCAAAGAAGTACATGTAAGGTGAGGGGTTCAGCCGACGTAAAGCACGGTAAATATCGAAAGGGTCGCTCTCGGTAGAACGTGAAAGCCGTTGGGAAAGCACGACCTGAAAAATGTCACCCGCTGCTATGTGTTCTTTGGCCACGCGCACGGCTTGTTCGTATTCTGCACGGGTCAGGTTAGAGAGAAATTCAACCGAAGCAGGTTGCCGGGCATAGGGTTCGCTTGGACGCGGCAGGGGGGCTCGTAATCGTGCTTCGATGTCGTCTAAGCGGGAGTTGGCTGCCTGAATGTCACCATCAAAGGCATACGTAATCAGGTCAAGGGTGTGGCGTGCATGGTCAAAGGCTAGAATGGTATCTGCCAATAGGAAAACGGCTTCGGGGAGTGCGTTATGTTTCAAACGAGGATGTAGTTTTGGTTCAAAGTAGCGCACGGTTTCATAGCCAAGGTAACCAACTAAGCCGCCAATGAAGCGTGGCAGACCATCCGGCCGTTGCGGGGTGAAACCAGCCAATTGGGATTGGAGGTAGTGAAGCAAGTCTTGCTCTGGAGGGATGCGGATGTGTTCGACCATGTTCGCAGAACGACGTTCTATCTGACGACCGGTAATGCGATATTCGTAACGCGGTTCAATACCGATGAAGGAATAACGAGCAACCCGTTCGCCTCCTTGAACCGATTCGAGCAAGAAAGAAGGGCCGTTACCACGCACTTTGAGATAGACGCTGGCAGGGGTATCCAAGTCTGCGGAGATGCGGCGGACGATAGGGGTAATTTGAGCGGTGGTTTGAATCAGTTCTGTGACCATAGGCATCCTTTCTGGAAACAAAATGTCCCCTCCGTCCATTGGGACGAGAGGGGACTCCCGTGGTGCCACCCAAGTTACGCTTGGCTTTAAGAAAACTCCCTGTTGTGATGCAACAGGGAGTAGTAGGCCAGCGTCACTCTTTGCGGACACGGCACAGCCAGGTGTGCTTATGTCCTTGCTCTGTAACGGGAGTTCCCGGATTGGGCTACTAGGGGGGGGGAAGCAACTTCCAATTTCTTGCCCGTTTTGCCCGCTCAACTCGATGGTCCATTCGGCTCCTGCGCATTTACCGGATTCGCACCAGCTACCGGCTCTCTGAAAACCGCCTTGGAACGTACTCGTCCATGTCTTCGTTTTTGATTATCAATTTGGCGTGATTATATGCACAGCAGAAGATTTGTCAAGACAAAAATCGCTGTGCAGATTGGTTACATCACAAGCGATCTCCTTCGCCCAAGATGACGTGGTCCGAGCCACGCGCAATTTCCCAGGGGTAGATGACACGTGCATCGGTCACATCGGCATAATAATCGGGGCGCGCCGTGCCAAACAGGTTGCGATAGGGGTTGAAATGCAAAACACAGGTTTCTGGGAAGCCACCGGCAGCTGAAACACGGTTTTTGACGGCGGTGATGGTGCGCCCCGACCCCCAAACGTCATCTACAATGAGAGTTGCCCGCCCTGTTAATTTATCTTCCGCAGGGAATTGAATGAACTGTGGCCAGGCCATCAGGCGTTGGTCTCGACTGGCTTCGAAGGGAAAATCCACCGCAGCGGTCAGAACGTGCGTGATGCCCATTGCTTCGGCCAGCAAGCCACCGGGGATGATTCCGCCACGCGTTATCATTACCATCGCATCGAACTCGCGCCGAAATTGCGGCAAAAGTTTATCTATCAGACGGTCCACGTCGTCCCATGAGAGGAATAAGCGACGAGGGGAAGGGGCAGGGGAGGGGTGCATGTCAGTTTCCTGATGAGGAAAGTATCAAACGCAAGCAGGACCAGATTTTATGTTCTGGAAGGGAAATTATACCCTGCCATGCAGGGCGTTATATCGAGCGGTTCAATGGAAAGCAGCGTTTTCGTGCCAGGCAGATAGTATGCACGATACGAACAGCCTTCCAAAAGAGCCAAGTAAGCCAACCGGCTCACTTGAAACTTATGCTCCCCTATGAGGTAGTAATAGCGCGTGCTGCGGTTACGACCACCACTCACGCGTTGTTCTTTGCGTGCGATGCCTTGTATCTGCGCCGGAGAAGAGGCAAATACAGCCAACAGGCCCTTCCATACCATAGAAACGCTGATGAATGCGAAAATTGCCAAAAAAATGGCAGGGATGAGCAAAAAGGGGATATATTCGCTCCTGTTTAGGATAGGAAGAAACAAAGCCAACCAGGCGGCTCCCCCTAGCACACTTAGTCCCAAAAGAATTCCGAAGAGCATTTGACCAAGCGGTCTTAAGCGCTGAGTTGGTACAACTTCCCCAGCGCGGTTGGCGGCTAAATCTTCGAGCGTAAAGTGGTTGGCTTGCGCCAAAATCTCTGTCAGCGCAGTGTGGATTTGCGCCGGGCTCGGTGGAAAAGATTGCTCAGCAGAGAGTATCACACCACTTTCGTCGAGATAATAGACGAGATAGAGTACTCCCGGCATCAAGCCGCCGGTATCACCGGGTGCAGGCAATTTCAAACGGCGCCCATCAGCATCGAAAAAATATCCGCTCTTGTCAAATAAAACTCGTCCGTTCGTTTGGCGGATAGCGTTATTTTGCAGGTCGCGCTGCACGATTCTCAAGCTATCAACGATATTCCAGACCGATGCGCCAAAAACAAGCAACAAAAAAAGAACTGCCAGGCCTAAGCCGAGTGCTACCACAATCGTTGTCCAGTTCTCTACCGCACGGGCGAACGGGGACAGTGCCAGAAAGATTAATACCATAATCATTGGCAGCAAAACAAGTGCGCTGCAGCCTTGATTCCAAGGGATGGTCTTGCTCAAGCGCTGACGCTGCACTTCTAAGATACGCCCGGCACGGTTGGCAGCCACGCCTTCGGAATCAAGTAGGTTAACACTGGTAGGCAATCCAGGAAGTAAATTCTGCATCGTGTTTTCCCGTTCTTATAGAGTGGAAAATGGAAAGACGTTGGTGATGAACTGATTATAGCAAACTCCGCGCTTCTACTTCTATACGCCAATCGCTTAATCCAGGCAAATTTCGTAGCAGAGAAAGTGGGTCGGGGCCGCGCAAGATAATCTGCCAACGGTGCATATCGTTGATTTTTGTGAAGAAGCACGGCGCAGGGCCAATCAGGTCGGTTTGCAGGCGTCGTTCGGCTTCGATATGCATTTTGAGGCGTTGCGCCAAAGCGCGAGCTTCGCTTTCGGCTTTTGCCGGGTCGGTGTGACGATATTCCAGCCGAATCAGGTGCGAAAATGGTGGGTAGCGCAATAGGCGGCGGGTTTCAATTTCTAATTGGTAAAAGGCGGCATAATCATGCTGGGCTGCTGCCTGTATAACCGGATGTTCGGGCATGAAGGTTTGTAAAATGACCTTTCCTCCCCGCGAAGAGCGGCCCGCTCGTCCGGCAACTTGTGTTAGCAGTTGGAAAACTCGCTCGCCGGCAAAGGGGTCCGGTAAGGTCAAGCCGACGTCGGCGAGAACAATCCCCACCAGGGTGACGAGCGGCAAATCGAGTCCTTTGGCAAGCATTTGTGTCCCGACCAGAATATCGGCCTGGTGATTGGCGAAATGGGTCAGGATGATTTCATGGGCATCCCGTTCACGCGTGGTTTCCCAATCCCATCGTAAGACGCGCGCTTGTGGAAACAAGGTTTTCACTTCGGTTTCGACTTTTTCGCTTCCCAATCCATAGGTGCGAATGTTCTTGCCTGCGCAGGCCGGACACAGGGATGGTAATTTGCGAGAATAGGAGCAGTGATGGCAAATGAGACGGTTTTCTGGCAAGGTGGATTTTTGGCTGCTGTTATTCACCAGTTCAGCAGAAGTGTAGAAAGGGGTCAGGTGATAGGTGAGTGGCGTTTCACAATGAGGACATTTCAGGACGTATCCACAATCACGGCAAAAGACGTATGTGGCGGTGCCACGTCGGTTGAGGTAGAGGATAGCTTGCTCACCACGTTCTAGCACTTCAGCCATTGATTCGGTTAATGCGCGGCTGAAGATAGCCCGGTTGCCGGCTTTGAGTTCATCACGCATATCTATAATCGAGACCGGAGGCAGGCCTGCGGGAGTGGAGGTTGCAGCGCCGGTCACCCGTTCTTTGAGTTCCAATAAGCGCAGGCTGCCCGGTGGTGTTGGTGCAGGCGACAGAGCAGAAACAGCATGGAAACGCAATTCCACCGGTGGTGTTGCGCTCCCCAGGAGCGTGGTGGCGCCGCATAATTTGCCATACAGCTGTGCAGCGTGCAGGGCAGAATAAAAGGGCGGCTCCGATTGATAGTAGGAGCTATCATGACATTCGTCCACGACAATCAGGCCAATCTTAGGCAAGGGGGTGAACAAGGCCGAACGCGGCCCAATCACGACCTTAAGCAGACCGGCCCGGGCACGCCGCCAAGTATCATAGCGTTCTCCATCCGAGAGACGAGAATGCACCAACCCAACTTGGCCAGGGAAGCGGTCCAGAAAACGGCGCACCGTTTGGGGTGTTAGGGCAATTTCTGGTACGAGAATAATGGCCTGACGCCCCTGGCGAATGGTTTCAGCCGCGGCCCGCAGATATAGTTCGGTCTTCCCAGAGCCTGTAATGCCATGCAGCAGAAAGGTTGAAACGGAATTGAGACCGGCATTGGAGGAGGGTAGGTTGAGGGATTGCACAATTTGCGCCAGGGCGGCTTCTTGCTCGGCTGTCAGAGCCACATCGCGGTTGCCAAGCCCCGCTTCGCGATGGGATAATCTACTCAGTGGATCGCGCCAGATTTCGCTCTCAAACAGGCGAATGAGACCGCGTTCTTCGAGTTCCTGTAAATCGGCTAGCGTACATCCCGCTTGGGCATACACCCAACTAAGGGCGACTGCTTGGGGTTCTTGGATGAGAAAACGTAACGCCGCCTGGCGTCTGCTTCGGGTTACTTCCGTTTTGCCCAGGTATTCCATCTCGGCTTGGGCAACTTCGGGCGGCACGGCCAATTGTGCCATGCGAACATATTTGGGACGCACGGAAGGCGGTGGCAAAACGGTTTGTTTGCTCAATATGCCTCGCCGAACAAGCGCTTCGGCTGTTTTGCGCCAATCTACTGGGCCAAAGTGACGCTCGATTTGCCGTCCGCGCAGCGGACCACGCTCAAGCAGCAAATCGAGTAGGCGCTTTTCGATTGCACCTTTCGGTTCAGACGGTGTGCGCAACAGAGTGTAAAGCGTATCTGCCTGCTGACTCAGCCCCGCAGGCAAAAAGAGACCGACCATCGCCGAAAGCGGATTGAGGGTCGCTTCGGCCAGTTGACGGGCAAACGCCATTTGTACCGCGGTTAATACCGGCTGGGGGTCCAAAACGCTCAAAATCGGTTTCGGATGAGGTACCGCCGGTTTGTCCAACAAATCAAAGACCACCCCTTGGACCGTTTGCGCTCCAAACGGTACGCTTACCAGTTGACCTGGCCCAACTGGTAGGTCGGGCGGGATAGCATAATCAAATTCACCAGAGACAACGGGTAAGTTCACAACAACGCGAGCAAACACCATGCCGTGATTATACGGTAAATCTAAAATCAATCCGACAAAGATGGCAAACTTTTCAGAACACATGCTATACTAGATAAAGAGTATCAAATTTACGGTGATGTAGGCCAGGTGCTTTCCTGGTTGGAACTCCCAGCCGACGCAAATAAACTACATCGGCTGAAGCCGGCCAGACAAAACACGCTCTGGGAAGAATTCAATTCGTCGACGAGGTGGAAATGGTATGGAGGATCTGACCGGCAGAAATTTTGGTCCGTATCAAATTGTTGCACCGTTAGGTGAAGGGGGAATGGCGGCAGTGTATAAGGCTTATCAGCCTTCGATGGAACGCTATGTGGCGCTGAAGATATTGCCCCGCCAAATGGCTCAATCGGAAGAGTTCATCGCCCGCTTTCGGCGTGAGGCGCGCCTGGTAGCACAATTACAGCACCCCCATATTTTGCCGGTGTTCGATTACGGTGAATCCGATGGCTATACTTACATTGTTATGCCATTCGTGCAGAGCGGTACATTATCCGATTTATTAAAAAGTCGCCGCCTAAGTTATGCGGAAATTCGGCGCATCATTGTTCAAATTGCTGATGCCTTGGGCTATGCACACGCGCACGGCATGATTCATAGAGATGTGAAGCCCAGCAACGTGCTGATTGATGAGCGCGGCAATTGCCTGCTGACTGACTTTGGATTGGCGCGCATGGCTGAGGCAACCTCGATGCTGACGTCCTCTGGAGCGATTATAGGCACCCCGGCCTACATGTCCCCAGAGCAAGGTGCAGGCAGTCCGCTCGATAGCCGCAGCGACATCTACTCATTGGGAATTATTTTGTATGAGATGGTCACCGGTCGTGTTCCGTATTCGGCCGAAACGCCGATTGCGGTCGTCTTCAAACATATTCAAGACCCTTTGCCAGCGGTGCGCAACTTGGTGCCAGATATACCGGATGGGCTGGAATTGGTGTTACTGAAGGCGCTGGCAAAACGGCCTGAAGACCGCTTTCAGACCACGGAAGAGTTCATTCACGCGGTTGAAGAAGCCCTGCCACAAACCTCTTCGACGGTCTATGCCGCTCATAGACCTACAGATGTACATATCCCAGCGGTGGAGCAATCGGCGGTCAAACCCGCTTCACAACCCCCCTCTTCGGCGCCGGTCAGTTCTCCTCGGCCGGCTTCTCAGCCATCCCTGCGCGCGGCACCCACCAGCAAAAGCGTACCTTGGGGGCTGCTAGGCGCAGGAATGTTGATGCTTGGATTGCTGGGGATAGGCGTGCTTTTCTTGGGAATCAATTTGATTCGAAGCAGGCTCGCCACCCGAAGTGCAGCAACGCCCTCCAGCCCACCGGCGCAGTCCACACCGAATGAGCAGCCACCGGTCGTTCTGCCCACCTCCACCGTGCCGGTCGAAGCACTCGAAATTACGCCTGGAAAGATGTTTACCGATGATTTCAATGATAATCCAGGGGAAGGTTGGGAATGGCAGCAAGGAACGCTTCGCGCACAGGAACGAGTTCCCACCCGCATGTTGTTACGCCAAGCGCCGCCAGGAGATTTCGAGTTTAGCAGTGCAATTCGCTTTCCGCGCTCGGAAAAATTTTATCTAGCCGGGTTGGTGCTTTACCAAGATGATGAGAACATGCTGATTTTTGGGCATAGTACATGCCGTTTGCCTGCGCCTGTGTGTGCTGGGGCAGGATTGTATTTTTTCGATATAAACAAAAATGCTCTAAGCGAAACGAATTTCTTTACTAAAATTTTGGGCAATGCGGTTTATTTGCGCGTGCAACGTACAGGAGATGTATTTTTGGCAGCTTACAGTGTAGATGGGTATGAGTGGCTGCCACTGGGTACACATCAGCGCCAACTAGCCAACTTGCGGATTGGTTTGATAGAGGCGCCACCGACTGGTGAAGCTCAATTCACCTTCTTTGCATCCTCCGAAGCCGCCCAAGCCGTTGTGCGACAAGATATCGAATGTTTTTCTGCACCAGATATAAACAGTGATATTCGTGGTGTGTTCACCACCGGCAAGACGATTTGGCTCACAGGACGCAGTGTCGACTCGGAATGGCTGGTTTCTTACCTACCAACCCGTCCGCAAGAGCAGTGTTGGCTTCACTTTCCCATCAGAAATCGCAGCGACTTGGTCAGTAGCCTGCCGGTGATTGCCCCTGACCAACCAGCCGAATTGTTCCCAACCCCTCCGCCGTTGGTCATTCCCCCAGGACAGAAGTTCGTTCTCATCAAAGAGATTGTGCTAAACGCGCAAAACCAGTATGTCGTAACGTACGAAACGTTCGAATATACTGAATCCTTGCCTGGCACACACATTCATTTTTTCTTTGATACTGTGCCTTTCGACCAAGCGGGTTCCCCAGGACGGGGTCCTTGGAAGGTATATGGCGGTCCGCGTCCCTTCAGCGGTTATCGCACCTCCGACCGTCCGGCCAATGCGGCGCAACTATGCGCCTTGGTGGCAAATCCTAATCACAGTGTTATTCCGAATAGCGGGAATTGTGTTCCCCTCCCCGATGTGGCCAGTGTGACTGCGCGAATGGATACGGACTGTCTGAACACTCCTTTAGGCGAGCGAGTGGCTGATTTGCGTGCCGGAAGGACGGTTTTGCTCAAAGGGGTTTCGCAAGACCAAACTTGGTTTCTTGTTCAAAATCCAGAACAACGAGAGGCAGCAACTTGCTGGGTGCCATTGAATGCGATTGTCTTAAACGGAGATTTAAGCGCCGTTCCTGTGGTCAATCCATAGTCGAATGTTGGCAGGAAGTTTCTTGACTATAGCCCTGGTTGCCACCTTGCAAAATTTGCACAGGTTTTAACGCAAAGTTGCCGAGGCGCAAAGAACAAGCGTAAGAATCTGGGCGTCTTATCCCCGTTGGATTAACAAAACTCGCCTGAAAACGATTCGAGAACCAAGGATAGCAACTTGAGTTAAGTATATCTCTCCAGGAATACGCCAGAAAAATTTTTGCTAACCACCGGACAGTTTTAATATTAGACGCAGCCCAACGCAAAGGAAGGCGGCCAACAAGCGTGTTTTATGAAAAAAGCCTAGAAAAATTCCGTGTTTTCCGCATGAATCCGTGTCCAAAAAACAAAGTGTAGGGTGACTAGAATTTTTGCATTCGTGAAGTCTGTTTTATTTTTGTCGGCATAACGCTAGCACGGGGTTAAACCTGGAGGCCGGCCCAGAGCCAACCCAATCATACTGAACCGCGCCAGTAGAATCCACTAATACATAACGGGGAATAGAATTCACGTTAAACTCTCGTTGCAGATGATTGGTAGATTTCAAATCTACATCCACTTTCACAATGTGTACTCTACTTCCATGGCATTCTTTTTCCAGGGCTTCGACCACAGGAACCATTGTTTGACATGGACTACACCAATCGGCGTAAAAATCCAGGAACAGATATTCTCCTGCTTGCAGTGTAGGCATTTCGAGGGGCGCTGAAGCAGGTTTTTCGTTAACAAACACAAACCCGGCGACGGTCCCCAAGCACAATACCATCAGCGCCAGAGACAAATACACCATCCACATCCCCTCCGGTTGTTGCTTTGTCGGCAGAGAGGATAACGGCTTGCTAGGGGTCTCGAGCCGGGCTAGTGCGGCGCGTGCATAGGGATGCTGAGGAGCAGCGTGCAGCGCATGCTGTAAACACTCCTTACGCTCTTGCAGGCTCTCAACGCAAAAGGAAAGCCCAATCCATGCTTCGGCCTGCTGAGGGTTTTGTTGCAGAATTTGCGTCAGCAGCGGACGTGCACGGTCAGGATACCCTGCCTTGAGCCAGAGATAGGCTTGTTCAAGAGCATCTTTGGAAGCCATCAGACCCACCTGAGCAGAATGGACTGCGTATGGTTCGAACTTTTTTCACAGCATATACAAATTCTCAATGCTATGCAAGGAAGGATGTCATTATTTTTTCAGTCAAATCTCTCAGCCGCCAACTCATTGAGCGTCACTCGTCCCCAAAGGTCACATCGGCCGACATACCGGCACGCAATCCGTTGGGGAACGGGCGGTCAAGCGCAATCGTTGTTTTGTAGACTACATCTCCCCCCAAGGTGGAAGAAACCGGTGAAATCAAAATCACCTCGCCGGTCAGGGTCTGGTTGAGGGCTTCAATAAACACCGAAACGCGCTGTCCGACTTCTACTTTCACCACATCGCGTTCACTTAAGTCGGTGGTCTCCACTTGTAGATGTTCCA
Organism: Anaerolineae bacterium; assembly: GCA_003130845.1. GTDB lineage: Bacteria > Chloroflexota > Anaerolineae > Anaerolineales > Villigracilaceae > UBA5195. Next base: position 78,569 of record QEXW01000061.1, on the reverse strand, counting down.
CATCGGTAATAAAGACCAGCGGCTGACCAGGAACAGCATATTCTCCGACCGTAACCCCCAAGCGCGTTATCACACCATCCATCGGGGCAATCAATCGGGTGGCATCCAATCGTTCTTGAATGGCAGCAATGGCATCACGCGCCGATTGCAAAGCCGCCAATTTGGCACCGGTTGCTTCAGCAGGAAGTTCTTCACCCTTGAGTGCCGAAAGATACCATTGTGCCTCCTGATAGGCTGCTTGGGCGGTCTCTAAGCGCGCTTGGATCAGTGCAGCATCCAGGTCGGTCGGTGTGCCGGTCAGGTAGTTGTAGCGGGCAATCAGCGAATTGAGGCGCAATTGTGCATTAGTCATTGCCAAGAGCGCCGCGGCTTTCTTGGGGTCACCATCGGGCAAAGATTGTACCTGTCGGTAGGCATCTGAAGCGCGCGCCAACGCTTGGCGAGCCAGGTCAATTTCGGCTTGCGTGTTTTCAATCACGACATCGGAAGCGCGTGCATACTTCAAGCTTTCTGCCTTTTTCTGTGCATCTTCCAATTCTTTGCGTGCATTGGCGAGCGACTGCAAGGCGGCTGCAATCGCCGCTTGCGAAGTCATCTCACGCAACGTGCGCTCGGCCTGCGCTAATTCCAGCTTAATCGCGGTATTATCCAGTTCTACCAATAAGTCACCTTTGCGCACAGCATCCCCCACGCTGACATTGACCGTCTGTACAATGCCGCCCAGGGCAAAGGCCATTTTTGCCTCCTGTGCCGGAACAACAACGCCAGAGGCTGTCACCCCCCGATTGGCCGGTGAATCAGTGGGAGCAAGATTTTCATCTCCTAAGGCTACGGTCGGCAATGCTTGTGGCGTGCCGCCTGTGGAGGTGCATCCAATCAAGAGAAGCGTCATCAGAGTTAATGTTAGAAACCATTTCGCAGTCATTCGTTTGTGTACTCCTATGTTATCTTTTATGCTCATTCTCGTCTGAAACGCTCTCTAAAACTATCTATCTGGCTGGACCGGCTCCATTTTCGACAATCGAACCATCTCGCAGGGTGATGACTCGCCGCGCGTACTTGATAACTCGCGGGTCGTGAGTGGCAAAGACAAAAGTCACTCCGGTTTCTTGGTTCAGGCGCGTCATGAGTTCCATAACTTGTTCGCCGTTTGTGGTATCCAGGTTGGCAGTAGGCTCATCGGCCAGGATGAGAGTCGGGTTGGGCGCTAATGCGCGGGCAATGGCAACCCGCTGCTGCTGGCCGCCACTCATCTGGTCGGGGCGGTTGTCTTTGCGGTCCAGCAAATCTACCGCTTTTAGTAATTCCATCACCCGCTCATGACGTTGACGAGCGCTCATGCCATTCAGCAAAAGTGGCATTTCAATATTCTCATACGCTGTTAGAGTCGGAATCAAAGCAAAAAATTGAAAGATAAAACCAATCTGGCCTTTGCGCAAATCGGCGCGCTGATTTCGATTGAGCCGGCTAACATCCTGTCCATTGATGAAAACCCGCCCCGTTGTGGGTTGGTCTAAACAGCCAAACAATTGAAGCAGGGTGGTTTTGCCGGACCCCGAAGGACCGACCAAAGCAGTAAATTCTCCGCTCTGGATAGTAAGGCTGACATCGCGCAGGGCATACGTTTCCACTTCACCCACTTTATACACGCGGCTGACATTTTCGACTTTTGCGACTTCCATGTTTATCTCCTTGATTATTTTTCCGCCCGCAAGGCTTCCACCGGCTCCATGCGAGCAGCAATCTGCGCCGGGTAGTAGCAAGCCAGCAAGGTGATGACGAAGGCTGTGATGGTCAAACGAAGGACATCTTCCAGCATCAAATAGGGGTAAATACGGTCGCCAAAAATCATGCCACTCACGCCCAAGTCGCCAAAATAAATGCCTACGCTGCCAAAATAGGCCGAAAGTGCCGAGCCAACAAGCAGGCCAACAACTACGCCACCCAAGGCCAGCAAGGCTGCTTCAGAAAGGAAGAGGGTAATAATCTGCCGGCTTTTCATCCCGAGAGCAGATAGAATGCCAATTTCGCGGGTACGCTCAAAGACCGCCATAAGCATGGTGTTAACGATTACAGTCACGGTAACGCCCAGAATAATCAGATTGAGAAACGTGATGTACGCGTTAGAAAAATCGTTGACCAACACCAGCAATTCGTTCATTTCTTGCCAGGTTAGCACCTTGTACGATGCACCGGTGATTGCCGCAGCCGCGGCTTGGGCTTGTTCGCGGTCATGAAGCAGGATGAAGATGATGCTGGCACGGTCGCCGGCGCCGGAAAAAGTCTGCGCTTTGGCAATTGGTAAAAGAACAATCCCTTTATCGTAATTGCTAGAGCCAGTCGAGAAAATTCCCCTGACCACAAAGGGCTGTTCATCCACCTGCCCTTCCGCCGTATTCACCAGGAGGTTGAGAGAGCTTCCCACCTGCAAACCCAGCGACTGCGCCAAAGGGTAACCGATGAGAATTCCATTGCGGTCGTCTGCTGTCAGAAAATCACCTGATACCAGACCCTGACGATAGGGCGCATTGGCTTCGGAAGCCGGGTCAATGCCGATAATTTGCACTCCGCGCGAGTCTTGGCCAACAGAAACGATGCCACTGGCAAACAAGCGCGGGGTAGCCACCCTGACGGGGGGCAGAGAAGCGATTTTTTGGGCCACGTCAAAGGGCTTATCAATCAAATAGCTCCAAGCAACGCTGGCCTTATCGGGGTCGTAATCCACATCACGCACCTGAAGATGTCCGCTGCTCAGGCGCAACGTATCTTCCAGCGAACTACGCATTTCGCCTTTGAAAAAAGCAGCCATAAAGACAAGCAAAGCCAGCGCAATGGCCAGCGCCAAAGCCGAAAGCGCCGAACGGCGGCGATGGCGCAAAAGGTTACGATAGGCCATTTTGAGATAGGTCCACATGGCAAGTCTCCTAGACGTGATGAAGCGCTGTGGCCGGTTCACGATGAGAAGCATCGCGGGCCGGCAAGAAAGCTGCCAGAGTCGCGATAATCAACACTGTTAGCCCATGCTGTACGATTTTGTGCGGGACCATGTGAGAATAAATACGCCCGCTGATTAAGGCGGTATATTCCGTCAGGTCGGCAAAACTGCTGTAATCAATGCCGTAATAGGCCATCAAGCCATTGACAAGTGTGCCAAGCAGCGCGCCGATAATCGCGCCCATCACACCAATCAAGGTTCCTTCCAACAAGAACAGCAGCATAATGCCACCTGGTTTCATGCCGAGCGCGCCCAAAATGCCAATTTCGCGCGTGCGCTCAAACACGGCCATCATTTGTGAATTCAGAATACCAATCGCCGCGACACACAGCATGATGACACCAAACACACCCATCACGCCGGTTTTCATGTCCATTGTCTGCTTGAGTTCAGGAAAAGAATTAACCCAGGTATCTACCTCATACCCTGGCACGCGGCTTTGAATATATCGTACAACGCCCGGTTCTTGACCAATTTGTCGGAGCGAGATGACCACTTCCGTCACCTGCGCATCCAGCCCAAACAGGGTTTGCGCTTCGGCCAGAGAGAGATAAACGGTCCCCTTTTCTACGCTTGGAACGCCTACATCGTAAATGCCAATGACCGTCATCGCCCGCTGCCGGGTTTGCTCATGGGTTGCCCGCCCCACCATCGTGATGCGGTCACCAACGTCAATGCCCATTGCGGTTGCCAACCCTTGCCCAATGACAATGTAATCCTCGGCTTCTGGGCCCAGGTAGCGCCCGCGCGTGATATTTTGCGCCACCGGGCTAAAGCGCGCTTCTCTTTCCGGTTCGACGCCGACTATTGAAACGGCAAACGCGCCCTCGCGGTTAGTGACAATCCCGCTCGTGACAATTCGCTTTGAAACCGCCACGACATCTGGATGCTCTTCAGCGACACGCACTAACACATCTGGAGCAGCCAGCGAGAGTAAAGGTTTGCGGCCTACTTTTTGGTTGTAGCCAGGGGCATGAATCTGAATATTACCACCCAAGAGCTGAATGGCATTACCATAAATCGCTTGCTCAAAGCCGCCAATCAGCCCATCATACAAAATCAGCAGCGACATGATGATACCCATCGCCAGGGCAATAATCAATGTGCGCCGCCGCTGACGCCACACATTACGCCATGCCAGACGAAAATATAGCTGCATAGGGATACTCCTGATATTGATATTTTGATTGTACACCCATTTCATACCAATCCCCCTGGCAATCCACCCTTTGTGGTCGTGACCGACAAGCAAGAGTCAAGCATAAAAAAACCAATAAACCGGCAAACCATTGCTCAGACGGCTGGCCGGACAGTGAAACCTATGGAGTAGTCTACAAAGACTGAAGAAAAGCGGACCACTCGGCGCCAACTGCCTCCCAACCGCGCACTACGCCGGAAGGAGAGACAACATCAGCAGACCGTTCCTGATGCCAAGCGGTAAGTAAAGCCTGCGCCACCGAATCGGGGTCACCTGGCTCGGCCAAATAAACCCGCCCCAGGCAGGCCAGCTCAGGCAAAGCCCCCAAGCGCGAAGTAAGCACCGGTTTGCGCAGCGCCAAGGCTTCTAGCACAGTGAGTGGCGCATCCACCGGCAAAAGTTCATACGGAAGAGCGGTTAAGTCACTGGCGCGCGCAATTTCGGCAAGCATCTCCGGCTCAAGGATACCATCCACAAAACGGACCACCTCGGTTAGGTCTTTTTGGCGCACCAAAGTTTCCAAGGATTCGCTGGTCGGATGGGCTTCATCCAGGTACCTTCGGTTGAATGCCACCAATTTGAGATGAGGTACCTGCCGATGAATACGTTCCAGCGCGTCCATCAAAACCGGCAAACCCCGCAAAGGGGCCGGCGAATCAAAATATAACACGACGAAATCTTCGTGTTTCAATCCCAGACGAGCGCGCACTCCGTTCACATGGGCATTCGTGTCCAACCATGCCGCATCCACCCCTGGGCGAATGACTCGCACAGGACAAGGTTGCACCACACCATACAAGGCCCAACGGGTAATTTCAGTCTGTGTGACGTAACCGTGCAATCCCAATTGACCGGCGCGGAGGCGCAAAAACCAGCGTGGAGCCAGCGCACCCAGCACATGCGTATGCAAAAATGACCAATGCGTCAGCCATCGTTTTACCCCCAACCGAAGCAAATCACGTGGAGCATAAAGTGGATAGGGCAACAAACCGATTTGTACTTGATGGCCCCCGGCGCGATAATCCTGAAACAAAAAATCGGTCAGACTGAGCGTCCACACCAACACATCCGGCTTCAGCACCTCAATCGTCTTGTGCAGTTCTGCATTCCGCCTCCAAAATGGCTGCTGCACCGAACGCAGCGAACGCACCGGCACGCCATTGTATCCCGTCAGAGCATGGGGTTTACTTTCCGAGAGAATGGTCACGCGATGACCAAGGCGGTATAACTGTGCCGCCGTTTCAACAACATAGCGCCAAGGTTGAACGCCCAAATTCAACCGACTAAGACCTGGTAAAACGAAACAGACTGAACGTTTGTGCTGCTTTGTTTCCACAAATTTGATATTAACGCTCAAATTTAAATTTAAACGTTGAATCTGCATGTCAAATTACACATCTTCAGCCACCCACCTTACAATCATCTTAAAGCGCTCTTAAAATTCCTTCTCCCGCCTTGAAAATCAACCCACAACGTGCCACAATACAATTGCACACGAAAAAGGGCAAAGTCAGGGAAACCTGGCGGCGCAAAGCCAATGAATCTAACGGGAGTCATCCCCAGGATGGTCAGGCTGCCGAAAAGAGCAAAGCCGGGGAAACCCGGCGACGCAAAGCCAGCGGGTCTAAAGTTGTCAAAACAACCAAGACCGCCCGGCTGCCGAAAAGCAAAACCGGGGAAACCCGGTGACGCAAAGTGATGGGTCTAAAACCAGAGCGTAGTTATACAAACCTGGTCACGATTGCCACACTGCCGAAAGTGCCTTTCCCTGCCGTTGGGCAAATCCAACGGCAGGTTTTCATATCAAGCCCTCGGGGCTGTACAACGACCGTTGCCTCTTGATATTTAACCAATCTTTACATAAACTTCATGCGCAGTTTGGGTTGCCGTTTTACAATCCTGTTTATAAAGAAATACCCTTTCTACACAAATTGGCGCCTATGGCAAAAATTTTGATTATAGATGACGAGCCATCCATCGTAAAACTGGTCAGCGCGTACCTGCAACCTGAAGGATACGAGGTGTACACCGCCGCTGATGGTATCGCTGGTCTTAAGGCCGCCCGCGCTTACAAACCGGACTTGGTGGTCCTAGACATTATGCTGCCAGGCATAGACGGCCTGGAGTTGCTCAGTCGCTTGCGCCGCGAGTCAGATGTTTACGTCATTCTACTCACAGCGCGCACCGAAGAAACAGACAAAATCGTGGGCCTTTCGGTGGGCGCCGATGATTATGTGACCAAACCGTTCAGCCCACGCGAGCTTGTCGCGCGCATCAAAGCCGCTTTGCGCCGTCTCAAATCCGGTGCGGGGAGTAACGAAATCTTAGCGTTCAAACATGTGCGGATTGACCCAGCAGCACGCACCGTCACAGTGAATTCGATACCCGTTGAACTCACTGCCATCGAGTTCGATTTACTCAAAACCTTGGCCGAACATCATGGACGTGTCCTGACCCGCGAACAGCTGATAGAGCATGTATGGGGTAGCAACTACTACGGCGAAATGCGCGTGGTAGATGTGCACCTCGGTCACATTCGACAAAAACTAGGCGATGAATCGCTGATTGCCACCGTGCGCGGCGTCGGTTACCGCTTTGAGGACGAAGTGCTGTGAAATCTATCCAAGCCAAACTTTTGCTTTCCTACCTGCTGGTCCTCCTTGTAGGCGTAGTCGTGTTACTCGCCGCCGTGCAATTAAGCGCCCCAACAGCCTATTCACGGCACATGATGGCGGATATGCCGGGTATGGGGCCCGGGCATGGCATGGGGCCAGGTGGGTCGGGTCTAGCCAATTTTCGCGCCGGGTTGCTCGAAGCACTAGGCTACGCCATCGGGGCAGCCTTGTTAGCCGCTTTGGCAGTCAGCATTCTGTTCAGCCAACGCATCGTTTCCCCCCTAGAAAAGATGGCCGCTGCGACAAAACGCATTGCGGAAGGGCATTATGACGAGCGTGTACACATCCAAGGCCAGGATGAACTCGCCCAACTGGCGCACCGCTTTAACCAAATGGCCGAACAACTCGAAAACACCGAAGCCATGCGCCGCCGCTTGATTGGAGATGTGAGTCACGAATTGCGCACCCCTCTCACCGCCATTCAAGGATACACTGAAGGAATGATAGATGGCGTTTTGCCAGCCGACACGGAAACGCTCCAGCAAATTCACCATGAAACCAGGCGCTTGACACGCCTCGTAGATGACCTACAAGAATTGAGTCAAGTAGAATCAGGCGCCTTTTCGCTGGAACTTCACCCGCAGTCTCTCGCGGCACTTGTTCAAACCACAGCCAAACGCCTCGCTCCGGCCTACGAAAAAAAAGGGGTGTCACTGCAGTTCAATCTGCCGGCCAACCTGCCGCTCGTATTGGCTGACGAAGACCGCGTAATACAAATTTTGACCAACTTGCTCAACAACGCTCTGGCATATACCCCCTCAGGAGGCAAAGTGACCGTCACGGCCACACCAAGCGGCCACGAAGTGCAAATTGCCGTACAGGATACTGGTATTGGTATTCCCGCCGAAAGCATAGCGCGCATTTTCGACCGCTTCTATCGGGTGGACAAATCGCGGTCACGCAGCGCGGGCGGCGGCTCTGGCATTGGGCTGACGATTGCACGCGCCTTGGTCGAAGCACACGGTGGGCGCATTTGGGCCCAATCGGCCGGTGAAGGGCAAGGGAGCACATTTACATTCACCCTGCGCTCAATTCACGCCTAAGCAGCCATCCACCACATTTTCCCCTGCATAACAAAATTCCCTCTTGACAGCGCCCATGCTTCTGTTGTAAGATATAGGCGAACGTTCGCGCGAACGTTCGCCTTGACGATAAAGACCGCACAGAGAGTGGATGATGCCTCCCAAAGTCACCCTCAAAGCCGTTGCCGCGCAGGCTGGTGTCAGCTATCAGACCGTCTCGAAAGTCCTTAACGGTCAATTACAAGTCTCGGCCGAGACGCATGAGCGCATTTTACAAGCCGCCCAAAACCTAGGGTACCGCCCGAACCAAATTGCCCGCAACATGCGCGCCGGGCGCAGCTTTATGATTGGTTACTCTTGGGTACAAACTTCCCCCGACCAAGTCAACCATATCCTGGACCAATTCCTCTCCAGCATGGTGCGCGAGGCCGAAGCAGCGGGCTACCACCTTTTGCCTTTTCCTTTTCAGGAAGGCGAAGAACAAATTACAGCCTACCGCGAACTGATTGCTACCCGCCGCGTAGATGGCTTTGTTCTCACCAGCGTAGACTATAACGACCCGCGCATCCACTTCCTGTTGGAGCGCGGGTTTCCCTTTGTAGCCTTTGGCCGCTCGAACCCAGAACTGGATTTTCCCTGGGTGGATGTAGATGGCGCCGCCGGAACGCGCCAGGCTGTCGAACACCTGCTGGCACGCGGACACCGCCGCATTGCTGCCCTGGCTTGGCCAGAGACCTCGCGGGTAGGCAACGACCGCCTTCAGGGCTATTTTCAGGCCATGCAGAAGGTCGGAATAACCCCTTGTCCAAAGTGCCTGTTGCGCGGCGAAGGCACATTTGATGTCGGGCGCGAAATGACCTTGCGCTTGCTCGATTTGCCCGCTGAAGAACGCCCCACCGCCCTGATTGCGCTCAACGACACCATGGCCATTGGCGCCATGTATGCCGCGCGCGAACGTGGATTAGAAATTGGGCGTGATTTGGCCGTCATCGGTTTCGACGACGCCCCCATGGTGCAGTACCTATACCCACCCCTCACCAGCATTCGCCAACCGATTGCCCAAGCAGGCCGCAAGTGCGTGGAAATGCTGGTCTCTCTTTTAGAAGGAAAAACGCTCACCGAAAAACACGTTCTTCTCGCCCCTCGTTTAATCCTCCGCGCCTCGGCCTAGCAAAAAGCCCCGGCTCGGAACTTCACCGGACGGCGCAGGTCACTGCCAGGCGTCATGCGCCGCCCCGAGCAAACACACGCTCCCGAAGGAGGTGATTTTCGCATTCCAAAAACCAGGGCATCTCTCTTTTACCACACATCCAATCATTTGACCATTTTCTAAACTTTTCAAAAAGGAGAAGTACGATGAAATCGCTCTTCAAATTGTTGTCGGCATTGCTCATCGTGGTCTTTGCGCTGACCGCCTGCGGCGCGCCCGCCACCCCCGAAAAAGTGGTGGAAACCGTCAAAGAAACCGTCACCGTCAAAGAGACGCAAATTGTCGAGGTGCAAGTTCCGGCCGAAAAAACGGTCGTGCGGCTTTCTGGCTGGGCTTCCAGCCCCTCCGAAACCGCCCTGCTCGAATCGCTGCTCTACAAGTTCTCGGTCGAGAATCCCGATATCCTCGTCAAATACGAACCGATTACCGGCGATTACAAGCAGGCACTGTTGACCTCCATCGCAGGCGGCGTGGAACCTGATATTTACTATGTGGACATCTTCTGGTGGCTCGAACTGGCGACCAACGATGCACTGCTGCCACTCGATGACCTGATGGCCGCCAGCGGTGTAAAGAAAGACGAATTCATCCCGGCCCTGGTCGAAGCCTTCACCTACAACGGTAAGTTGTACGGTATCGCCAAGGACTTCAACACCCTGGGCATGTTCTACAACAAAGACCTGTTCGACAAAGCCGGCCTGGCCTACCCCACCGATGACTGGACCTGGACCGAGCTGAAAGAGGCCGCCGCCAAATTGACCGACCTGAGCGACCCCAACAAGCCGGTCTATGGCTTCTGCACCCCGCCCGACCCAGGCCGCTTCCCGGCTTTCGTCTTCCAAAATGGCGGCACGGTCATGACCCCCGACTTCAAAGACACTACCCTCGATAGCGAAGCCGCGATTGGCGCTGCTGAATTCTACACCTCCTTCCGCGCCGAAAAGATTGGCGCCATGCCCTCCGACCTGGGTGAAGGCTGGCAAGGCACGCTGTTCGGCAAAGGGCAGTGCGCGATGGTCTATGAAGGCGGCTGGCTGATTCCGTACCTGCGCGACCAATTCCCCGGCACCAAATACGGCGTGGTTATGCCGCCCGCCGGCCCCAAAGGCGAAGGCAACTTGATTTTCACCGTGGCGTGGGGCATCTCGGCCAACACCAAGAACCCCGAAGCCGCCTGGAAGGTGGTGCAATTCCTCACCAGCGAAGCCAGCCAGAAGACCGTGCTGGAGAGCGGATTCGCCCTGCCCTCGCGCAAGTCCCTGCAAAACAGCGATTATCTCAAGAATAACCCCAATTCCGCCGCCATCTTCAATGGCTCGTTCAACGGCGCGCAACCCTTCTTCTGGGGCGCGGTCGGTTCGGATGTGAACGACCAGATGGGCAAGGCGCTGGAGCGCATCTTCAAAGAAAACCAGCCGGTGGCAGATGCCATGAAGCAGGCCGCTGAAGCCGTTCGCAAAGCGCTGAAGTAATTCAAACAATTCGCCCCTACCTTCCCCCGCCCTGGCAACAACCTGGGCGGGGGAAAAGGAGACCTGCTATGGCCGCCTCCGGCAATGCCCGCAAAGTATCCGAAGCCATCACTGGCTATCTATTCATCTCGCCCTGGCTCATTCTGTTCACCATCTTCAGCCTGATTTCGCTGGGGTATGCTGTGTATCTCTCCTTTACCAGTTACAACCTGCTCAAACCGCCACAATTCATCGGGCTGGAGAGTTACCGCCGCGTACTGGAAGAAGATTTGTTCCTTCAAAAGGCACTGCCCAATACCTTCAAGTATGTCCTCATTGTCGTTCCTATTCAAACCATCCTCAGCCTGGTGCTGGCCTTTGCGATGGACCAAAAGCTACGCTTCCGGCGCTTTTTCCGCACCATCTTTTACCTGCCTTCGGTTACTTCGTCGGTCGTCATTTCGCTCATCTTTATCTGGATTTTCGCCCCGCAAGGCATCTTCAACCAGATTATGGGGCTCTCGGTCAACTGGCTGGATGACCCGCGCACAGCCTTCTACGTCATTATGGGCATGAACATCTTCACCACCAGCGGCACGCTCATGCTCATTTTCTTGGCCGGTTTGCAGGATATTTCCCCCAGCATTTACGAGGCCGCGCAAATAGACGGCGCAAACGGGCCGCAAACGTTCTTTTACATCACCATCCCCATGCTGCGCCCGGTCATCTTCTTCGTCGTCACGGTCGGCGTCATTGGCTGTTTCCAGGTCTTCGACCAGATTTTCGTGATGACCGCCGGCGGCCCGCTTGATTCCACCACCACCATCACCTATCTCATCTACAAATGGGCCTTCCGCGATACCACCATCAAGATGGGACAAGCCTCCGCGCTGGCCGTCATCCTGACGCTCATCATCCTGGGCGTAACCATCCTGCAGCGCCGCATCATCGAAGGCAGCGGCTCTTCCGCAGAACGCTAAAGGCGGTGTAACATGACGACTCTTTCCACGACCTCCCCCCGCCCTGGCGAAGCGCCGGTTGTGCTTGACCAGGTGCGCAAAGGCATTTTCTACGCCTTGCTCTTCTTTTGGGCGGTTCTCTCCATCGCGCCGCTCTACTTCACATTGGTTTTCTCGCTCAAACCGGTCGCCAATGCTTACACCCCGCCCATCTGGTGGCCGATTCCCTTTACGCTAGAAAACTACCAGACCATCCTGCAAACCTTTGAACTCTTCCCGCGCTGGGTGATGAACAGCGTGGTCATCTCCATCACCATCACAATCTTCCGGGTCCTGTTCTGCGCCATGGCCGGCTACGCCTTCGCGCGCATCGAGTTTCCGCTCAAGAATTTCTTGTTCAATCTGCTGCTGGTCTCGATGATGATGCCGGGCGTGGTCACGCTCATCCCCTCGTTCCTCATCATTGGGCCAGGGCTGATTCGCGGCGGCATCCAACTCGGCAATCTCACCCTCCCCACCGGATTCAACCTGCTGGATAGCCCCTGGGGCGTGATTGTACCGGGTATGGCCGATGCCTTCGGCGTGTTCATGATGACGCAGTTTTACAAATCCTTCCCCAAAGAGCTGGAAGAAGCCGCCATGATGGACGGTTCTGGTCGCTGGGGGACTTTCTTCCGCATCGTCCTGCCCATCAGCCAGACGCAACTGCTCACGCTCGGCCTGCTCACCTTCCAGGGCGCTTGGAACAGCTTCATGTGGCCGCTGCTCGTCCTGCGCACGCCCGAAAACTTCACCCTGCCCATCGGCCTGCAATGGTTCCGCGGCGAGTACTACACCCTGTACTCGGTGGTACTGGCAGGTTCGCTCTTCAACACCCTGCCCATGCTCATCATCTTCTTCGCCTTCCAGAAATACTTCATCCGCAGTATCGCTTCCACCGGCTCGAAAGAAGGCTGAGTTTCTCCTCCATCTTCCTCTCTCCTTTGCCGGTCTCGCGCAGGCCAGGGTGCGAGGCCGGCCCGCAATCATCCATCATCATTCATCCTTCACCTTTCTGCATCCCTAACTATGTGGACTCTCGACGAAACCTCCTTTGACCCCTCTAAGCAACGCCATAAAGAGACCATCTTCACGATTGGCAACGGCTATCTTTCCACGCGTGGCGCGTTCGAAGAAGGCCATTCTGGCGAAAGCCGCGCCACCTTCGTCCACGGCGTGTTCGATGCCGCGCCCATCGTCTTTACCGAACTCGCCAACGCGCCCGATTGGCTCTCCCTGCAGGTCGTGCTGGATGGTGAAAAATTCTCCCTTGCCCAAGGCGAAGTCTTAGAGTATCACCGTCAGCTCGACCTGCGAACGGGCGTGCTAACGCGCCGCGTGCGTTGGAAATCGCCAAACGGCAAAATTGCCGAACTGCGCTTTGAACGGTTTGCGTCCCTGCATGACGAACATCTCCTGGCCTTGCGCTGCCAGGTGACACCAGAATTTGAGGGAGAAATTGAATGGCGCGCCGCGCTCAATGCGCATGTGGATAACGAAGGCCTGCGGCACTGGAACGTGACCCGCCAGGGGCGCAAAAACGGACAAACTGTCTGGCTGGAAACCATCACCCGCCAGAGCAGCATCACCCTAGCCCTGGCCATGCGCCTGCTCTCCAGCCATTCTGCCGCCTTCGACTACTGGGACGCCGAAGGCCAACCCACCCTGTGCCAGCGCGTGCCTGCTCGCCCCGGCCAAACCATAACGCTGACCAAATTCGTAGGCATTGCCACCTCGCGCGATAGCGACCATCCCCTGGTGCTGGCGCTTGAAAGCGCTGCCCGCCCCCAAGGTTGGGAAGCCGCCCTGCAAGCGCAAACCCAAGCCTGGGCGCGTGAGTGGGAGCAATGCGAAGTGAGCATCGCAGGCGATGAAGAAGCCGAGTTGGCCGTCCGCTTCAGCCTGTTCCAATTGCTCATCGCCGCCCCCCGCCACGATAACCGCGTCAACATCGGCGCCAAAACACTCTCCGGCTTTGGCTATCGCGGCCATGCGTTTTGGGATACCGAAATCTTCATGCTGCCGGTCTTCACCTTCACCGCGCCGCACATTGCCCGCAACCTGCTGGAATACCGGCATCTCACCCTGCCTGCTGCGCGTGAAAAAGCCCGCCAGGCAGGGTACGAAGGCGCCTGGTTCGCCTGGGAAAGCGCCGATACCGGCGAGGAAGTGACGCCCACGTGGGTGCCAGATTTTCACGATAAGAAAAAACTCGCCCGCGTATGGACCGGCGACCTGGCCATTCACATCTCCGCCGATGTAGCGTATGGCGCCTGGCAATATTGGCGCATCACCGGCCAAGACGACTGGTACGCTCGTTATGGCGCAGAACTGGTGTTAGATACCGCCAAATTTTTTGCCTCGCGCGCCGAATGGCTGGAAGAACGCGGCGGGTACGGCTACCGTGATGTCATCGGGCCGGATGAGTATCACGACCACGTGGACAACAACGCCTACACGAACATCCTGGCGCGCTGGAACATCGAAACCGCGCTCGAAACACTCACCTGGCTGGAACACCATCACCCGCAGCGCGCTGCCGAACTCAAAGAAACGCTAAACCTAACCCCTGAACGGTTGGCACATTGGCAGGATGTGGCCGCGCGCATGATTCTCAACGTCCGACCGGATGGTCTGATTGAGCAATTCGATGGCTTCTTTCGCCTAAAAGACGTCAACCTGGCGGATTACGAACCGCGCACCAAATCCATGCACGAAATTTTCGGCATCGAAGCCGCTAATCATTACCAGGTTCTCAAACAACCCGATGTGCTGATGGCGCTCTACTTGCTGCCAGAGCGCTTTACGCCGGAACAAGTGCGCATCAATTACGATTACTACACCCCACGCACCGACCACACCTACGGCTCTTCGCTCGGCCCCTCGATGCAAGCCATCGTAGCCTGCCAGATGGGCGATGTGGACGAAGCCTACGAACACTTTCTGCACGCCGCCCGCGCCGACCTACGCGATGTGCGCGGCAACGCCGGGGATGGCATTCACGCCGCTTCGGCGGGCGGCATCTGGCAAGCAGTCGTCTTCGGCTTCGGCGGCCTGCGCATCCACCCCGATGGAAGTTGGGAAACCCATCCGCGCCTGCCCTCGCATTGGAAAAACCTGGCCTTCCGTTTCACCCTACGCGGCCAACAACACCTCGTCACTGTCGGGGAGGCATAATCCTTCCTGTTCGATGGCTAAAAAACGGCTGCCATCTCTGCCCGCAGAAGTGGCAGCCGTTTTTGGTATGGAGAAACCCATGAATATCAAAGGATTTATCTTCGACCTGGACGGTGTCCTGACCGATACCGCCGAATATCACTACCGTGGCTGGAAACGCCTGGCCGATGAATTGGGCATTCCGTTCACCCGCCAGGAAAACGAAGCCCTGCGCGGCATTCCGCGCCGCGAATCGTTGCTGACCCTGCTCAAAGGTCACCCCGCCACCGAAGAGCAGCTGCAAGAGTGGATGGCGCGCAAAAACAACTACTACCTGGAATTCATCCGCGAAATCTCCCCGGCGGATGTCCTGCCGGGGGCGCGGGAACTGCTCGAAGAGATTCGCGCCGCCGGGCTGAAAGCGGCGCTCGGCTCGGCCAGCAAAAACGCCCGCGAAGTGATTGAACGCCTGGGCATTGCCCCCCTGCTCGATGCCGTCTCGGATGGCAACAGCGTTGAACGCCAAAAACCAGCCCCCGACCTGTTCCTGCACGCCGCCGACCAGTTGGGGCTGCCTCCCTGGCAGTGCGTGGTGGTTGAAGACGCCGCCGCCGGCATCGAAGCCGCCCTGGCCGGCGGGTTTTGGACCCTTGGCCTAGGCCCGCGCGAACGGGTTGGGCGAGCGCATCTTGTCTTACCCTCGCTGGAAACGGTTCGCTTGCAACAACTCTTGTCCGCTTTTGGCTAACCAAAAGAGCAAGTGCCTTGGCCACTGAGAAACAAAAAAGCCCTCCGTGTCGGAGAGGCTTTTTTGTGAGCGTGGAGGGGATCGAACCCTCAACAAACGGCTTAAAAGGCCGCTGCTCTGCCATTGAGCTACACGCCCATTTGCGAGTGCCGATTGTATCACGGTCAACGACTTGCGTCAACAAATTTTTGGCACAAGATTGATGTTCGGAACACGGGCGAGTGGAGCGCAAACAAAGCCATTTTCTCCGCAACTTCGCCCACACCTTGAAAAAACATTGCCTTTTTTCGCCGCCCTGTGTATAATACTTACTCGCCTGGGCGGGTAGCTCAGTTGGTTAGAGCATTGCGTTGACATCGCAAAGGCCGTAGGTTCGAGTCCTATCCCGCCCACTGAAAAGCAAGCCCCCTATCAAACGCAAAGACCGGGACGAGTAAACGGGTTTCTGCCGACAGGGAGAGCCGGCCATAGATTGAGAGCCTGCTTCAGCCAGAACCGTTGAAAACCACCCGCGAGCGTTGACCAGAACGGCACAAGCGCCCAGTAAGGAAAACGGTTGGTCTCGTTATCGGCCAAAGAGATGCCTGTAAATCGGTTGCGCGATTTTCGGGTAAATCGGGTGGTACCGCGTGAGTCACTCTCCCGCCCCGTGTGGGGTGGGAGTTTTTGTTTAGAAAGGAGCAAGAATGTCCGAAAATATCCGTTACGAAGACACGTTTCTTTATCGTATCCGCCATTCGCTAGCACATATCATGGCGCAGGCTGTATTGGAGTTTTATCCTGATACCAAATATACCATTGGCCCGCCGGTCGAAAATGGGTTTTATTATGACTTTGACTTGCCACAGCCAATTAGCCAAGAAGACTTGGAAAAAATTGAAAAGCGCATGCGCCAGATTGTGGCTGGTCAGCACCCATTTATAAAAAAGGTGATTTCTGCCGAAGAGGCGCGCCAAATTTTCCAGAACCAGCCCTACAAGATAGAACTGATTGAGGGGCTGGAAAAAGGCGGTTTCGACGAATATGGTAACCCGCTTGATACGAAGCCTGAAATCTCCATTTACCAGCACGATACCTTCGTGGATTTATGTCGTGGCCCGCATGTCGAAAACACCAAGCAAATCAACCCCAGCGCTTTCAAGTTAATGTCCATTGCGGGCGCGTACTGGCGCGGCGATGAAAAAAACAAAATGCTCACGCGCATTTACGGCACCGCCTGGGAAAAACCGGATGACTTAAAGCACTACCTGCAAATGCTGGAGGAAGCCAAAAAGCGCGACCATCGCAAACTGGGCAAAGAGCTGGAGATTTTCACGTTTGACGACGAAGTCGGGCCGGGGTTGCCGCTGTGGCTTCCAAACGGTGGCATTCTCATCGAGGAACTCGAGAAACTGGCCAAGGAGATGGAAGAACGCGCCGGGTATCAGCGCGTGCGCACGCCACACCTAACGAAAGAAGACTTGTTTTTGCGCTCCGGTCACCTTCCGTATTACGCCGAGAGCATGTACCCACCGATGGAACTCGAAGAAGGCGTGAAGTACTACATCAAGCCGATGAACTGCCCGATGCACCACAAAATTTTCGGTGCGCGCCCACGTTCGTATCGTGAATTGCCCCTGCGCCTGGCGGAGTACGGCACCTGCTATCGGTACGAGAAATCCGGTGAATTGTTTGGCCTGATGCGGGTACGCTCAATGCAAATGAACGATGCGCATATTTACTGCTCAGAAGAGCAATTTGAGCAGGAATTCATGGGTGTAGTTGAACTATATAAAAAATATTTCGACTTGTTTGGAATTCAGAAATACGTCATGCGCCTTTCGCTCCATAGCAAGGCGGGGCTGGGCAAAAAGTATGTGGATAATGAACGCCTGTGGTTAAAAACCGAGGACATGGTGCGACGCGCCATGTTGAACGGTGGCGTGCCATTCGTCGAGGCCGAAGACGAGGCCGCCTTCTACGGCCCCAAGATTGACGTGCAAATCTGGAGCGCGATTGGGCGCGAGTTTACCCTGGCCACCAATCAGGTAGATTTTGCCGTGCCGGCGCGTTTTGATTTGAAATTCGTCAACAAAGATGGGCAGGAAGAAACGCCGCTGTGCATTCACCGCGCCCCGCTCAGCACGCACGAACGCATGATTGGGTTCCTGATTGAGCATTACGGGGGGGCGTTTCCGGTTTGGCTTTCCCCCGAACAGGTGCGCGTCATCCCGATTACTGATGCGCAAAACGAATATGCCGCTAACCTGGCCGCGCAACTACGAGCGCGGGGCATACGCGTCAGCGCAGATTTAGGCTCAGAACGGATGAACGCCAAAATCCGTGCCGCGCAAATGTTCAAAGTGCCGTATATGCTGGTGGTCGGTGCCAATGAAGCCGCTGCCGGTACGGTTTCGTTGCGCATGCGCGATGGAGCGCAACTGAATAACATCCCCTTGGCCGAGTTCGAGGCACGTATCACCGACCGGATAACGCGGCGGGCAAGTGAGTTGTGAGAAGAAAACCGGAGGGTAGAACCCCTCCGGTTTTTTGATTGGCCGATTAACGAAACACCGCACCGTTTTTAAGAATTAGGCGCAGACAAACGCGCAGGAACGCGGACAACCAGCGTGTTTTCCGAAGAAAGCCCAGAGAATTTCCGCGTGAGTCCGTGTGTGCGAAACACGTGGCTCGCCGATTAATCTGGCTCGCAAAAACTAATTCCCAGGTCTTTAGCGGTTTGGATAATATCGCTATCGAGTGGAACAGATTTCATGCGTCCATAGGCTTCTTCAATAGGAACAAATTTCATTTTTTGCCCATCGAGTGAAACCATGACATTCGAAAGCCCTTGTTCCAAAGCGCGCACCGCCGCCGCACCAAAGCGGAGCGCAATCACACGGTCAAAAGCGGTCGGCGTGCCACCACGCAACAGATGACCTAACACCACCACGCGCGTTTCTTTGCCGGTGAGCCGGGTGATTTCTGCGGCGACCTTTTCGCCAATGCCACCCAAGCGCTCCGCCCGCCCGGCTTCTTTACCGATAACCGAGAGTGTGCCTCCAATCGGTTTGGCGCCTTCGGCGACCACCACGATGGTGAAGAAACGTCCCATCTCCTCGCGTTCCTGAATTTTTTGCATGACTTTGCTTAAGTCATACGGAATTTCAGGAATCAGGATGATGTCTGCCGAGCCGGCAATGCCTGCTTCGAGCGCAATCCATCCGGCGTAGCGCCCCATCACTTCGACCACCATCACACGACCGTGCGAAGCAGCCGTGGAGTGCAAACGGTCTATGCCTTCAGTAGCAAAGGCGACGGCGCTGTCGAAGCCAAAGGTAAGGTCGGTTTTGTCCAGGTCGTTGTCAATGGTTTTTGGCACAGCAATCACGCGCAAACCCTTCTTGGCTAACACTTGCGCAATTTCCAGCGAGCCATCGCCGCCCACCGTAATCAGTGCATCTAAGCCGTGCAAGGCAAAGGCGCGCACAATTTCATCGGTGCGGTCTACTTCTTCTTTGGTTCCATCTGGCAAGGTAATGGGATAGCGCATGGGATGATTGCGGTTGCTCGTGCCGATGATGGTGCCGCCCAGGTGGGTAATACCGCGTACACGGACACGGTTTAAGCGCACAATGCCGCCTTCCGGGTACTGCTCCGGGTTCAGTAAGCCATGATACCCATCTCGAATGCCATACATTTCCCAACCGCGTTTCATACCAGCCAGCACAGCAGCGCGAATGACTGCATTGAGGCCGGGCGCATCGCCGCCACCGGTGCTGATGGCAACGCGCTTGATAGGTTTATTCGTAGGTGTGGACATGCCCTTCTCCAAAAAAGTTCAAAGATTTCTTTAAATTTTGCTGGATTATACCGCGTTCCGCTCTTGAAACACTTTTCACAAATTGGTTAATCAGCACTTTTTGGCAGATAACAGAGGCGGCCTGTCACTTGGTATCCAGAACCAATCAGGCAAGGAATCGGTGACCGGTTTTCAAGGTATAATCCCCCCGCAATCATTCTAAAAGAAACTAAAGTCGGAACTTTCACATGCCTCACACCTTTCAATCTATCATCATCAAACTACAAGAATTTTGGGCCTCGCGGGGATGTCTGATTTGGCAACCCTATTACACTCAAGTGGGCGCAGGGACGATGAATCCGGCCACCTTTTTGCGTGTGCTCGGCCCAGAGCCATGGAATGTGGCGTATGTCGAACCCTCTGTGCGTCCCGATGACGGTCGCTATGGCGAAAACCCCAACCGCCTGCAAATGCATTATCAATATCAAGTCATTCTCAAGCCCGACCCCGGCAACCCACAAGAAATGTATCTGGATTCGCTCAAAGCGCTAGGGATTGACCCCCGCCAACATGATATTCGCTTTGTAGAAGATAACTGGGAACAGCCCGCGATTTCGGCTTGGGGGTTGGGTTGGGAGGTGTGGCTGGATGGGCAGGAAATCACCCAATTCACATATTTCCAACAGGTCGGCGGTGTGACGCTGGACCCGGTGGCGGTAGAAATTACCTACGGGCTTGACCGTATCCTAATTGCGCTCAACAATGCCAGTGGCATTTGGAACGAACCCTGGAACGAGCAAATTTCTTATGGTGAAATCCGCCGCCGCGAGGAATACGAACACTCAAAGTACTACTACGAAATTGCTGATGTAACACGCGCCCGTCAAATGTACGAATTGTACTTGGCCGAATGCGAGGCCTGTCTCGCCGCTGGCCTGGTCTTACCGGCACATGACTATGTACTAAAGTCTTCGCATGCGTTCAATGTGTTAGATGCACGCGGAGCCATCAGCCTAACCGAGCGACAAGCTAGCTTTGGCAAAATGCGTGAGCTTGCGCGCCGTGTAGCACTGGCATACCTAGAGCAGAGAAAAGCATTGGGCTACCCACTGCTGCGCAAAACAGCAGAGGGAAAAAATTCCCTCTCTGCCAAAGCGCCTATGCCTGTTCCTACGCAGCCATCGGCCTTTGTGCTTGAAATTGGCACGGAAGAATTGCCCGCTGGCGACGTGGAAACAGCCCTGCAACAACTCCGCGAACGCGTTCCAGCCTGGTTGGATGAATTGCGCCTAGCACACGGCCCGATGACTGTTCAGGCTACGCCGCGACGCCTGGTTGTTTTTGTAGAAGCCTTGGCCCCTATCCAAGCCGACCGGGAAGAATTGGTCAAGGGGCCGCCTGCCGACAAAGCCTTTGATGCGGCCGGCAACCCCACGCCTGCTGCCCTGGGTTTTGCGCGCAAAAACGGCATCGCCGTGACCGATTTACAAACGCATGAAATGGACGGTGGCAAATATGTCGTTGCGACTGTGAAATCCCAAGGCCGTCCAGCGCCCGAAGTATTGGCTGAAGCCCTGCCAAGTCTCATCGCTGGGATTTCTTTTAGCAAAACCATGCGCTGGAACGATAGCGGTGTTGCCTTTAGCCGCCCGATTCGCTGGCTGGTTGCCTTGCTTGGTTCAACGGTTATTCCATTCTCGTATGCTGGTGTCTCATCCGGCCATCTCTCGCGCGGGCTACGTCCATACGACTCGCCAGAAATCGTGATTTCCTCCGCCGAGGACTATCCCGATGCTATCCGCCAAGCCGGAATTGTTTTGGATGTGGAAGAGCGCAAAACAGTGATTGCCGAACAAGTGCAGACAGCAGCTGCTGCGGTGGGCGGCGAGGCGCTGATTGAGCCGGCTTTGCTGGCCGAGGTGGCCAATCTCATTGAAAAGCCAACCGCCGTGCTGGGCGGCTTTGACCCTGAATTCCTCTCCTTGCCGAAAGATGTCTTAATTGGGACGATGAAGAAGCATCAGCGCTACTTCCCGGTGCAACAGGCATCGGCTACGCGCTCATCACCCAAGGCGGAGATTGCGCTGCTTCCTTACTTCATTGCGGTTCGAAATGGTGATGACCAGCATCTGGATATTGTTCGGCAGGGCAATGAGCATGTGTTGGGCGCACGCTTTGCCGATGCGAATTTCTTTGTGCGCGAAGATGTTAAATTCCCACTGGAGCACTACCGCGATGGCTTAAAGAAACTCGTTTTCCAGACCAAACTCGGCTCGATGTACGATAAATCCGAGCGGATTTTGAAACTAGCCACTGAACTCAGCACCATGCTTGGTCTGGACGATGTACAGCGTGCGGTTATCGAGCGTGCAGCCTACCTGGTCAAAGCTGACTTGACCACGCAAATGGTGACGGAAATGACCTCGCTGCAAGGGATGATTGGGCGCGAGTATGCCCTGCGCAGCGGAGAAGCCACTGAAGTGGCAAACGCCATCGGCGAACACTATCAACCCGTGCCACAAACACTGCCAGGCGTGGTTGTAGCGCTCGCGGACCGAATCGACTCGCTGGTAGGACTGTTTGCTGTTGGGCTAGCCCCAAGCGGCACCAAAGACCCCTTTGGGTTACGCCGTGCTGCCATTGGGACGGTGCAGCCACTCATCGAACACAATCTCGATTTCGATTTGCGCCAGGCCATAGATGTTTCGGCCGCCTTGCAGCCTCTTCCGGTTTCGATAGAAGTCAAAACCCAAGTGTTAGAGTTCCTCACAGGGCGGATGCGCGTCTTGCTCAACGAAGCAGGCTTCCGCTATGATGTCGTAGATGCCATTTTAGCAGCGCAAAGCCACAATCCTGCCGCTTCGCACAGGGCAGTCCAAGAGCTTTCGAGCTGGGTCCATCGTTCGGATTGGATGCCAATTTTAGAGGGGTATGCACGCTGTGTGCGCATTGTGCGGAGTGCAGGCCTTTCTACACAAAACCTTTCTGTGCAGCCGCAACAGTTTGTAGAAGAGGCAGAACACAAGCTATATTCTGCCTTGCAGGCAGTGCTTAAGGAAAAGCCCGTTACAGTCCATGAACTGCTGGTGAGCCTGCAACAACTCTTGCCGGCCATCACCGCGTTTTTTGACCATGTCTTGGTAATGGACAACGATGAAACAATTCGCCACAATCGCCTGGCAATGGTTGGACAAATTTCAGCGCTCGCCAACGGAATTGCCGATTTGAGCAAACTGGAAGGCTTCTAACAGCATGGAATATATCGATTTGCGCTCCGATACAGTGACGCACCCGACGCCTGCCATGCGCGCTGCAATGGCGGCTGCCCCCCTGGGTGATGACGTGTTTGGTGATGACCCAACAGTCAACCGCTTGCAAGAAATGGCTGCCGAAATGGTGGGGAAGGAAGCAGGACTGTTCGTGCCTTCTGGCACAATGGGCAATCTCATCGCCCTGCTCACGCACTGTCAGCGCGGTGATGAAGTGATTGTGGGAGCGCAATCGCACATTGTCTTGTATGAGGGCGGGGGAATATCTTCCCTGGGTGGCATTCACTCGCGGCAAATCCACGAGCAGCCCGATGGCTCGCTGGCATTGGAAGAAATTGAAACATTCATCCGCCCGGAGGATGTTCACGAGCCAATCACCCGCCTGATTGCCATCGAGAACACGCACAATCGCTGCGGAGGCACCTTTCAGACACCAGAATATATCCGTGCGCTGGCCAACTTTGCTCATGCGCGCGGGCTGGTAGTTCACATGGATGGCGCGCGTTTGTTCAATGCTGCCGTAGCCCAAGGAGTGGCAGCGCGCGAATTGACTACACCGCTCGATTCGGTCACTTTTTGTCTCTCGAAAGGGCTGTGTGCCCCTGTGGGCTCGGTATTGTGCGGCTCGCAAGCGTTTATTGCGCGAGCGCGGCGCGTTCGCAAGCACCTGGGCGGTGGTATGCGCCAAGCCGGCGTGATTGCTGCCGCTGGGATTGTGGCCCTGGAACAGATGATAGACCGCTTGGCAGAAGACCATACACGAGCGCGCCGCCTGGCGGAGGGGTTGGGCCAAATCCGCTCTATTCAGCTCGATGGTGTGCCGCAAACCAACATGGTGTATTTTAACCTGGCCGATTCGGTCCACCTGACCGTAGAACAAATTGAAAGGCAGATGCAGACGCGCGGAATTTTGGTCCATGCAGATGGCAAGCGGCGGTTTCGGCTGGTGACGCATTATTGGATTGATGATGCAGCCATAGATAAAACCATTCAGGCCTTTCGAGAAGTGCTTTCATGAGTCGGCTGATTGCTCTTCCCAGTAAGCCTGTTCTGGCTCGACTTGGTTCCGCCCGCGCGCTTTGGCAATATATAACCGCCGGTCGGCCAATTGAATGAGTTTTTCACCCTTGGTGGCCTCGCTTGGAAATTCGGCAATTCCCTGACTGATGGTGGGGAAGGGTAATGTTTTGGCTTCCGGCGGGTGTAAAAACAAATTGCGCAGGGCAATTTGCAGGCGCATCGCAACTTGCAGAGCTTGCGCACCGCTGGCGTTGGGCAAAATGATAGCAAATTCTTCGCCGCCCCAGCGCCCTACCGCATCGGTAGATTTGATATTCCGCTTAATGGTTTGCGCCAACTGTACCAACACTTCATCACCGGTCTGGTGTCCGTAGGTATCGTTGTACTGCTTGAAGTAGTCTATATCCAGCATAATCAGACTAAGCGGTTTGCCTGCAGCGTGCGCTTTTTCCAATTCTCTTTCCAAAATTCTTATAATGCTGGCATGATTGTAAACGTTCGTTAGGCTATCAAGTTGTGCTTTAAATTCCACTTCTGCATGATGATTGGCATTGTGTAACGCTAAGGCTGTATGTTGAGCCAAATTTTCCAGCAATTCTAGGTCGGTACGATCGAACATACCAGCCGTATAAGAAGCCACTGCCAATACTCCTTCTCGCTCGCCAATTTTCATCGGAACACCCATCCAGCAAACGTTATCACGGTTATTGCCGGTGAGAAACGTTTTACCCCCTGTCAGGTTGACATCTTGTCTTAAATCAGCAATAAACAACGAGCGCTGATTGCGAATCACCCAACCGGAGAGCGTCCCTTCCATTTCTACTTCACAAGGTGGGAAGTATTGTCCATCATCATAGATGAGCAATACAAAGAGATGCTCTTCGTCCACCGCAACTGCCACAAAGCAAGTATCAATTTGAATCGCATTACGAATGGCTTCTCCTAGAATGGCAAGAACTTGTTCTTGCTCAATGGTCGAATTGATGCGGCGGGCGAACTCATTGATAATTTGAAGGCGACGAATGCGATTAAAGTGAATGCCAAACATGCTACCAATAAATTCAACCGTTATCATCGCCAAAACCGAGATGGCCACGACGCCAGGGAGCGTGCTTGCGACGGTACCTTTGGCGAGATGTAGTCCAACCAGCCCAAGCAATACAATCCCTAGATACGTGTAAGCAGCACCACGCCCCATCAGAATGCTTGTCATGGTAACAGCCAAGAGAATGGCCGTTGCGGGGAAGGTAAGTAAAGGTTGCGGGACCCAATCGAGAGATAAGATAGACAGACCCGCATGAAAAAGTAGGAAAATGATACGAAATACAGGGTGCTGATAAGTGTAATATCGAAACCGGAACAAGAGGAAAATACTGTACCCCACCCCAAGGGAGCAAACAAAAAGCACTCTGGTGCGTTCTTCACCGTTGGGCAGTGTGAAATAGGCAAAACCGCCCAATAAAATGCTGAGCAAGAGGACGCCCAATAACGAAGGGCGCAGGATGTTTTGAATTTCGTGTTCCGGCAAATCCTTTGGAGAAGAAATACGTTTCAACATATTTATTCGAATAGCTCGTTTAACGCATCGTCTTCAACCATATCAGCAAACGCTTCGACAATATCTGGGTCGAATAAAATGCCTGCGTTTTGGCGCAGATACTGCACCGCTTCTCTCGCCGCGATAGGTTTGCGGTAAGGACGTTCGGAGGTGAGCGCATCAAAGGCATCTACGACGGCGAAAATGCGCGCCATCAAGGGAATGTCGTAGCCTTTCAGGCCAATCGGATAACCACTCCCATCCCAGCGTTCTTGATGATACCGAATCACCGGCAAGGCATCTTTCAGAAAGGGAATACCCTCAATGATGCGTGCGCCAATATCAGGATGCAGCCGCATGGTTTCCCACTCATCAGGAGTCAGTGGGCCGGGTTTGAGCAAGATGGTGTCGCTAATACCAATTTTTCCAATATCATGTAAGATAGCACCGCGTTCCATCACCTTGGCCTGTTCGGGGGTCAGCCCCACGCGTTTACCCAGCTCGGTTGCTAGCCGTGAGACGCGCAGACTGTGACCTTCTGTTTCGCGGTCACGGGCATCTAGCGCGGAGGAGAGCGCACGCAGCGTTTGGTCGTAAGTCAGCTCGAGTTGGCGGTAAGCGGCTTCGAGCTGTTCGGCCTGCTTACGGGTTTCGACCAGTAAAATGCCCCGTTCCAGGGCAATGGCCGCCTGATTTGCCAGCGAACGCATGGTATCCGAAAATCGGCTGCTGACGGTTTGGTTCTCATCCACTTGTATCCAGAGCGCGCCATATTGGCGGCGCGGGGTTTGCAAAGGCAGGCAAATACGCTGGGTGTTGTTTGGTCCTGAGGTAATAATGGTTTGTCCATGCTCAAGTGCGTCGTTGATAAGCGTCATGGGGTGCTGCGAGCCAGGATGCACACCGCTTTCATCAATTTGCACGCGCGCTTCCACTTCTTTTTCGGGAGAGAGTAACACAATGCCAGCAGCAATTCCTTTACTCAGTTGAAAAGCGGTTTCGGCAATGGCGCTAGCGGCATCGGCAAGATGTTCCGAGAGCAAAATTTTGGTGCTGAGTTGATAGAGATGCGTAGCAGTTGTCAACATCGAGCGCAATTCCTGATACAGCCAAGTGGACTCAATCGCCGCCGCCGATTGCGTTGCCAACAGGCTAATGAGAGATTCGTCACTCTCAGAAAATGAATTTCCGCCTTGCTTGCCAAACGCCAGAATAGCGCCGATGGCTGATTGCCGCAAGCGAATAGAAACAGCCAGCAGGCTGCGCAGTTCATTGCTGCCGGTAGGAGTGCTGCTAAATCTTTTGCGCACATCGCGTAAACGCACGGGGGCCGTGCTATTTAGCACCGATTGAATCAGATGATTCCCCCCTGGGTCGGTGGCGAGTGCTTCTAACAAAATGGGAGCATAACCAACATGCGCAGTGCGGTTAAAGCCACCCACTTGGTCTACAAGCGCCACGAAGGTGAATTGCGCCTCAAGGGTCTTTTGCGCCACCTGAGCGACTTGTTGGATGACGCTCTCGACATCTAAGGTGGTCGAGAGACTAATACCAGCATTAATCAAATTGGTCAGGCGTTGGTCATGTTCGCTCCGCAGCCAGGAAGTCACCAATTGAATAGCGACTGTTTCGAGTGTACGTATATCGCTGTCATCGAAATAATTGGCTTCCGGATGGTCAACCAGAATAACCCCCCGCAGATGATGGTGATGTAACAGCGGTACTACCAGTTCACAGCGAGCATCCCAACCATCCAGGCGAAAATAATCCGGGTCAAGATGCGTATCCGAGGCAAGTTGCGTGCGGCGCAAACGGGCTGTGCGTCCAATAATCCCTACCGAAATGGATTGCCGGTAGCCCGGTGGAATTTGACTGGCGTTTGGACCACTGGCAGCCAACACCACCATCTCTTCTCGCTCTTCATCATAACGCAGGACAACAACCAGCGAACCCGCTAATGCATTCTGAACAGCATTGACAGTCAATTGCGCAGCAACGGGTGGGTCCAGGACAACTTCCAGGTTACGGTTCAGGTCATGCAGCAGGCTCAATTGTGCAACACGACGCCGTTCTGCTGCCAATTGCTGCGCCAACAAGGCTTCATAATCACGCCGCGATTGAACGATTTCACCAATGTAGGCTTGCGAAACCTGAAATGGCTCCAACATGCTATGGGCTAAACGCTTCAAGAAGCCTTTAGGCTGGGGGGGCTGGGTCTGCGGGTTGAGGCCGGCCAAGCCGGCAAACGCGCCGTTAATCGAAAAATTAATCCACACCACAGTCAAAATCGAAAGCAAGCCCATAAAATTGAACACTATCAGCATGCCATAGCGAATTTCCTGCACTTGTAATCCCAAATTAAGTTCGATATAGCGAACGGCCCAAGTCATAAGCACCAGGAGAGCAGCCTGCGAGAGTGCTACCAGCACAAAGAATCGGCGGCCGATTTCCATCCCCTGACGCATAATGACCCATTGCCAAGGGATAAATTCATGCAGCATCAGTGGCACCCCTACGCTCATGGCAACGCCAATATTGGGCAACTCAAATGAAGGAACGAAGGCCAATATCCACAGTAACCAGGGCAAGGCCAAAAAACGCCCGGCCTTCCCCCCATAGAAAGCCGGCAGCCATCCCATGGCCAAGCTCACCAGTGCACTTCCAACAAACACTATGGCCAAGAGAATCGGCATTTGGCGGAGTGGATGATAAACGGGTGCGGTCAAAAGAAATTCAGGGTGCCATAGCAAGCCAATCCCAATCCCAAGATTGACCCACTGCAAGATAACAATCAGCCATTCTCGCCGGGTTTTCATCCAATTACACAAAAAAAATGCCAACCCAAGGGCGGCTAGGACAAAACTCTCAATAAACAGGGCAAACTGAAAGTAAGTCCAGGCAATCATCATCAGCATGGTAGATGCAGCCAGATTGAACATAGATTGCGTCGCTGCGGGCGCATTGAACAGCTTAGATGAGATGAGCAAGATGCCATGCAAGAAAAACGCCGCACCCAATACATTCGCCACCCACTCGGGCATATCCGCAAACAAGAATATCTTTGGATAAGGTATCAGAAACAGAAACTGTGCTGCAAAAATCAGCACAAATAAGCCACTTGCGACCAGAGAATGGTTCTTTTGAGGCTTCATTGTTGCTGAGGATAGCATAGGTGTATTTCAGTGACAAGCAATTGATAAAGCAAGTTTTAGAAACCTGCTTTGTGCGTTGATACGATAGGTTATAATTTTTGCTACAAATTCCAACCCCTCAGAGAAATGGATTTAAACATGACAAATCAGCCTTTCATGACGCTCGAACAAATGGATGCCGCCGCCGAGGCCGTTCGTAGCCGTACACAACACCGCCCCACTATAGCGCTGATTCTTGGCTCTGGCCTAGGGGGATTAGCCGATTCGATTGAGAACGCCGATATTATCCCCTTTTCCGAGATACCACACTGGCCAACTTCCACTGTATGGGGACACGCCGGTCGGCTCGTCATCGGCGAACTG
Organism: Anaerolineae bacterium; assembly: GCA_003130845.1. GTDB lineage: Bacteria > Chloroflexota > Anaerolineae > Anaerolineales > Villigracilaceae > UBA5195. The sequence goes on along the minus strand of QEXW01000061.1, from coordinate 49,994 downwards.
GAAAAACAGGTCGTCATGGTTATGCAAGGGCGGGTTCATTTCTACGAGGGCTATTCCATGTCACAAGTGACCTTTCCGGTGCGTGTGATGCAACGGATGGGCATCGAAATGTTAGTGGTCACCAATGCAGCGGGTGCCATCAATCCCGATTATGCACCTGGTGACCTGATGTTGATTACAGATAATCTCAATTTGATTGGCATGATGGGCTTCAACCCCCTGGTTGGACCTAACATCGAAGAACTAGGGGTGCGCTTTCCAGACATGAGTCAAACCTACGACCGCGCTTTGCTAGAACTCGCCCGCCAAGCGGCTCGTGAGCGCAGCGTTTTACTTCACGAAGGAGTCTACGTCGGCTTGAGCGGCCCATCCTTTGAAAGCCCGGCCGATTTGCGTTTTCTACGCGCCGTTGGCGCCGATGCGGTGGGGATGTCCACCGTGCCGGAAGTGATTGTCGCCCGCCATGGCGGGATGCGGGTCTTGGGCATTTCAGGCATTAGCAACAAAGCGAACCTAGATGGAAATACGATTACTTCGCACGAGGAGGTGCTGGAGGCCGGCAAGGTGATGGTTCCCAAGCTGGAGAGCGTGTTGCGTGGTGTATTAAACAAATTGCCCTAGCCTGGTGAAATTGTGGAGTCACTGCTGCGCTTTTTCAAGGACTATGAGACACTCATCTACCTGATTTTAGGCGCAGGCGCTGCAGTTTCTCTGCGCGCCTTGCTCTCGGCTTGGTCAGAGTGGAGACTAGCAGTCTTTGGCCTGGAAAAAGAGCTGATTTTCCAGCGGGTACGTATTTCCGGCTCATTCTTTCTGCTGTTTGTGTTGATTGCGCTTTCCCAATTTTGCTTGGTGACGTTTATTGCGCCCTATTTACCGGCCTCTACATTCATTCCAACGGCCACCTTGAGCCTGACGGCTCCCGCAGGCGTCCCGCCACAATCCAATCCATCGCCGGTCAATGCGACCGCCATACCCACTCCGCCGGGCAGCGTGGGTTGTCTTCCTAATCAATTAATATTCACCTTTCCTCAACCAGGCGAGGCATTGAAAGGTAAAATTACTCCACGCGTCACCGTCAATTTGCCGGATTTAGGATTTTTCAAATACGAGTATGCTGTGGCCGGCAGTGACGAATGGATGACCATTGCGGCAGATAATCAAATAAAAATAGATGGAGAGTTAAATCTTTGGGATACTTCTCTCCTAACGCCAGGCGATTACCAGTTACGCCTGGTTGCCACCAACAATCTAGGTGAAACTCTGCCGCCTTGTATCATTCCTATTCGCATTGTGGCACCCTGAAACTGTATGGCCGAAATCGAGATTCGCAACACCGTATCCACCGACCTGCCGCGCCTGGCAGCACTTGACCATTCAATTGAGACCGATTACGTCTGGCAGTTGGATGTACGCCGCGAACCTGGTCAAATCGAGTCGCTCTTGCGCGAGGTGCGCTTGCCGCGTACCATCCGGTTAGAATACCCACGCCCGGCACAAGAATTACCCGATACCTGGCACATCCGCCCCATGTTTAGCGCCATGCACGGGATGGAAGCCATCGCCTACATTCGTTTTACCGATGCCTTCGTTCCGCATGCCGTCTGGATTACCGATATAGTGGTAGGGCGTCCAGTGCGCCGACAAGGACTAGCGCGCAAATTAATTGCCGCTGTAGAAAACTGGGGTGTTCAGCGTGGGTTGCGCCGCGTTATTATTGAAACGCAGTCGAAAAACGCGCCCGCAGTTCGCATGTTTTATAAACTCGGGTTTGAATTCTGCGGGTATAATGACCAATATTATTCCACCAGAGATGTAGCCTTATTTTTTTCACGTCCGCTTTAGAACTCTACTTTTGGAAGGTCGAAATGATTAGCGGTTGGTTGGATGGCTTTTTGGCGGGGGTCAAAACGCTCAACCAGATTGTCACAGCGGGAATTGCCATCACCGCTTTTTCCTTGCTGATATATGCGCTGACATTCAACCTGCGTGACCGGGTAGCGCGTTCGTTTGCCATCATTTTGCTCTCGGTCGTGGTGATTTTCACCGCCGAATCCATTCAGAGCGCCGTAGAAACAACCGAACTGGTCGAACTTTTTCTGCGCCTAGAATGGTTAGGGCTGGTCTTTTTACCGGCTTCTTACATTCACCTCTCCGATGCCCTGCTAGTCACAGCCGGGCGCCCCTCACGCGGACGCCGGAGAGTGGTTGTGCGTGCGCTTTACCTAGTTTCCGCGGCCTTCTTAGGAATCTTAATTTGGGGTGAGTTGGTTGGCCCGCTCGTAGCAACAGCGCGTACTGCACCCTACCTCAGCCGCACGCTGTGGACGGACATATTCACCCTGTATTACCTGCTGGCTATGCTGATAGCAGGCTTCAATTTCCTACGCGCTTACCGGCGCATGCTAACCCGTTCCGGTCGCCGCCGCATGTTCTACCTGATGGCAGGAGCCACCGCCCCAGCGCTGGGTTCTTATCCCTACATGCTGTTTGGGTATCACCTGGCAGAAGAATATCCACTTGCGTTTTGGAGTGCATCCACGTTAATCAATATTGCAGTGGGAATCTTACTGGTTATCATGGCGTATGCCGTAGCGTTTTTTGGGGTTTCCTGGCCTGATAGAGTGGTCAAGAGTCGCCTCTTCAAGTGGATTATGCGCGGCCCGGCAACGGCTTCGCTCACCTTGGCAGTTCTGACCCTGGTGCGACGAGGTGGCGAGTTCTTTGGTCTCACCTATAACGCCTTCGTACCGGTTGCCGTGGTGGCAACTGTCCTACTCATGGAACATCTCATCACCGTGCTGGCCCCCGTGTGGGAACGAGCGCTCTTTTTTGGCGGCGATAAGGCGGAACTCAGTTTCTTACAAAACATCGAAGAGCGCCTGCTCACCCAGGGCGACTTGCGTCAGTTCCTCGAGGCCATTCTCGCCGCTGTACGAGACCACATGCAATCTCCCTCGGCCTTCGTGGCTGCGCTCGATGGAGCAGAACCCTCTCTGCTCATTACCGCTGGGCGGCCCTTTTTAGAGCGAGGCAACCTACCACAAGCGCTAGAAATCGTTCGAGAAGAGAGTGGCAAAAACGAATTTCTCTGGAATGACCACTGGATTTTGCCCCTGCATGCCCACCGCAGTCTTGGCATGAACCCTGACCAACCACCACCGGTGATTGGGCTGCTAGGTGTAGCGCGCAACCCAGGTCAACAAACGCTCGAAACCGACCAACGCAACGCCCTTTGGCTGTTGGCAGAACGGGCGGCGTTAGCGCTCGAAGACCGACAACTACAACAACGGATTTTCCGTTCGCTCGAAGAGATGGAACCCCAAGTGGAAGTGATTCAACGCATCCGCGCTATGGGGCGCTTCGACGCAGCGACAGCGCTCACCGAAGACTTTCCTCCGGCGCCAGATGTGGCCGAGTGGGTCCGTGAAGCCCTCAACCATTACTGGGGCGGGCCTAAACTAACCGAATCTCCCTTAATGAACTTGCGCATTGTGCAGGAAACAGCCCGCAAAGAATACGATGGCAACTTGCCAAATGCCTTGCGGGCCATTCTCAAACGCGCGGTTGAACAAGTGCGCCCCGAAGGCGAACGCCGCTTTACAACAGAATGGATTTTATATAATATTCTAGATTTGAAATTCATCGAAGGCCGCAAAGTGCGCGAAGTCGCCAGCCGCCTTGCCATGTCCGAAGCAGATTTATATCGCAAGCAACGCATTGCTGTCGAAGTGGTGGCCAAGGCTATCTTGGAAATGGAAGCCCAAAGAAACTCCGCAAAAGGAGGTTGAAAGAAGTTTAATGGTATATGCACTCAAATCACCAACGGTTGATACAACAGATGAGCCCCTCGATGAAGGATGGTGGCAGTCCGTTCTGGCAGACGAAGAACGCTTGTTTTCCATGCAGCGAGCGCGGGTCGAATCGTTTGCACCGTCCGAACAGCCAAAAGCCCCGCCATTGAATTTGCCTGCCGCTGTAGAAACTAAACCCGCCCCTCCAGCAGTGGACTGGGCGTATGCCGAAACGGTGTACAAACAAGACCAGGTCGTCACTCTACTCGTCACAGGCTATAACCGAGGCGGCTTGCTGGTCGAAGGCCACAATCTGGCCGGCTTCGTGCCTTACTCACATCTAGTAGATATGACCTGCCAGACCGACAACGAGCGTGAGCAATTTTTGGCTACGTATGTTGGGCGTGATTTAAGCCTGAAGGTCATCGAATGTGTAGCGGCGGAGGGCCGCATCGTCTTTTCAGAACGGGCAGCGCGTGCAGGTGCTGGACGGCGCGCCCAGTTATTCTCACACTTGCGCCCGGGTGTAATCACCAGCGGCGAAGTGACCAACATCACCGATTTCGGCGTATTTGTAGACCTGGGCGGGGTAGAAGGCCTGATTCACATCTCCGAGCTCTCTTGGGGGCGCGTCATCCATCCGGCACATATCGTTCAAATCGGTCAACGCTTGGAAGTCCAAGTGCTTGACATTCTGCCTGAGCGCTGTCGGATTGCATTGAGCCTCAAGCGCCTTCAACCCAACCCCTGGGAGACGGTGCACCTGCGTTACGCAATTGGCGACATCGTTCCAGCCACCATCACCACCGTGGCATCCTATGGCATCTTTGCCCGACTGGATGAAGGCCTAGAAGGGTTAGTTCATGCCACCCAAATTCCCGAAAATGCTCTGCCTCTGCGCGAAACGTTCAAAGAAGGACAACGCATCAACGTCCGTATCTTGGCTCTGGATGCCGCGCGTCAGCGCCTGGGCTTGAGCCTGAAACTGGACGGGAAATAACCCGGATGTCTCGCGAACCTTCCAACCGCACCGCACAATCTACAGCCACCGATTGGTTTGACTGGCTAGAACGCGCCTACGCTCACTTTGGCCGTTTTGCATCCGATGCCGCCGGGGTCATTCTGCTTGCCTTTTCGCTGATGACCCTGCTAGCACTGATTGACCTAACGGGCGGCCTGCTGCTCACCCCCTGGGCAAACATTCTTTGGAAATGGCTTGGCTGGGGTAGTGCGTTCGTAGTCATTGCATCAGGCCTGGCAGGGCTGGTTCTCTTGCGTCAACGCGTGCAAGGGGATGTGCGCATTCGCTGGGAGCGCGTGATTGCGCTCGAAATTGCAGCCTTCAGCACGCTCGCTTTGTTCTCCTTACTGGGTGGTGTCTCCATCGAACGCGCTGCACATGGCGAAGATGGCGGCTATCTGGGCTGGGCGCTGGCTGAGTTTACCGGAATTGTGCTAAACAAATTGTTTGGAAGTGATTTTCTACGCGCACCACTCATCGTTTTCACCTGGTTGGTTTCCCTGTTTTTTGGCTTTAACTTGCTGCCTCCTCTTGAAACCAAGTTATGGGAAATTGCCGGAGAAACCCCGCCAGGAACCCCACCCCCTGCACCAGAAGAAGCGCTACAGCCCCCGGTAGAAGCACCGGCTGAAGCCCCCAAACCGGTCCTGCCTCCTAAAAAACCGGTGACGTTACCGCCCCAATTTCGTAAGAATTTTAAAATCCCCGAAACACAGCAAGCGAAACCCGTTGCGCCGGTCGCGCGCGGCGAACGCTTGCCGCCACTCAACCTCTTGTTCGGCGAGCAATCCGTCCGCCCCGATGAGCGACACATCAACCAGACAGCCGGGCTAATTGAAAAAACACTATCCGAATTTGGCATCCCGGCCAAAGTGACAGGCTTTCGGATTGGCCCGACCGTCACCCAATTTGCCGTACAACCCGGTTTTATTAAAAAGCCGGGCGCCTCCAGCGAAGAAGAAGCCCAACTGATGAAAGTGCGCGTGGCGCAAATTGCGGCCCTGCAAAAAGACCTGGCTCTAGCACTTTCTGCCGAACGCCTGCGCATTGAAGCCCCGGTGCCAGGCCGGGCGTATGTGGGCATCGAAGTCCCCAATCAGCGCACAACGGTTGTGCGCCTGCGGCCTTTGCTCGAAAGCGAGGCATTTAACAAAATCGGTGCGCCATTAGCCATCGCGCTCGGACGCGATGTCTCTGGCCAACCGGTTGTCGCCGACCTAGCCCGTATGCCCCACCTGCTGGTGGCAGGACAAACCGGCTCAGGAAAATCTGTCGCCATTGCTTCCATTGCCACCTGTTTGGCCATGAATAACGCCCCGGAAGACCTGCGGCTGGTGATGATTGATGCCAAAATGGTCGAGTTGCTGCGCTTCAATGGCCTGCCACACCTGCTTGGCAAAGTAGAAACGGACGTGCAGCGCATTCTGGGCGTTTTGCGCTGGCTAGTGGTTGAAATGGAACATCGCTACCGTTTGCTGGAAGGCGTTCACGCCCGCGACCTTGCCGCTTACAATCGTAAGGTGAAAAAACCTTTGCCGCGCATTGTCGCGATTATTGACGAATTGGCCGACCTGATGATGTCGGCTCCCGACCAAACCGAGCATCACTTGGTGCGTCTGGCCCAAATGGCGCGGGCAACCGGTATTCACCTGGTGGTAGCAACCCAACGCCCAAGCACCGACGTTGTAACCGGCCTGATTAAGGCCAACTTTCCGGCACGACTAGCGTTTGCCGTAGCATCCAGCGTAGATAGCCGCGTTATCCTGGATACCCCTGGGGCCGAATCGCTGCTTGGGCGGGGCGACCTGCTGTTTCTCAACCCTGAAGTTGGCACCCCCATTCGCGCCCAGGGTGTGTTGGTGACAGACCAGGAAATCGAACGGATGATTGCCTTCTGGCAAAAGATGTCACCCGAAACAGCCAGCCATACGCCTCCCTGGGAAACCCTGCTGACCGAACCCGAAGAAGGCGAGGATGCTCTGATAGAACAAGCCATTCAAGTTGTGCGCACCACCCAGCGCGCCAGCGCTTCGTTATTGCAACGCAGGTTGAAAATCGGCTACCCACGCGCCGCACGCTTGCTCGACCAGCTCGAAGAAATCGGCGTCGTTGGCCCCTCGCAAGGTGGTGGCCGCGAGCGGGAAGTGTTGATTGATAAAGAAGAGGGCGATACGGTAGAGGAAGAACACTCATAAAGTTGTAGTTTGTTTGTAATCTCGCATTTAAGTGGCGGGGTTAGAATAAGAAGAAAGGAATGTTCGTTTTCCATGGAAAAAACTGTGCAAAACACCAAATCGAAAACATTTACGGACTTGATGCGTGGTCTGTTCAAGGGCATTCTCGACCCGCTGGGCAATTTCTTGAATCGGCTGGGCATCACTCCTAATATGATGACCATGCTGGGACTGCTCGGCAACATAGGTGGAGCCTGGTTCCTAGCACAAGGCAACATGGTGCTGGGTGGTGTGTTTGTGTTGATATGCACACCGTTCGATGCGTTGGATGGGACGATGGCACGCCTGCGCGGTGAGGCCAGTGAGTTCGGTGCGTTTGTCGACTCGGTCACCGACCGTTATTCTGAACTGTTTATTTTGGGCGGTTTGCTATATCACTTTCTGCAAATCAACGACCATCTTTCTGCAATCGCGGTTTATATCGCTGCTGCCGGGTCGGTGCTCGTTTCGTATGTCAAAGCCCGTGCCGATTCGCTCAAATTCGATGCCAACACCGGTGTTCTCACCCGTTTGGAACGCTACCTGGTAATTGCCCCGCTGCTCGTGCTGAATCAACCGGTCATTGCCGTCTGGATTGTGGCCGTCTTGGCAAACATCACGGCCTTGCAGCGCATCTGGAAAGTGCGCTCGCAGGTACATCGCAGCCGCTGAAGGAGCAGAAGAGATGACGTTTGCGTTTGAAGGCATTCACTTCTTCCTCTTTGGCTTCGAGTTCATCCTGTACTACTACGGTGTGGTCATCATGGCTGGGGCGTTGGCTGGCGGCTGGCTGGCTACCCGCCAAGCAGCACAGCATGGTCATGACCCAGATGTGGTGTGGGACCTGCTGATTTGGCTGGTGATTGGCGGTGTGATTGGCGCACGGCTATGGCATGTCTTTACGCCCTCGCCTTCTCTCGTAGCCCAGGGTATTGACACGATGTATTACCTCACCCACCCCTTTGACCTGATTAACCTGCGCAAAGGCGGGTTAGGATTGCCGGGCGGGGTGATTGGTGGTGCCGTTGCGCTCTATCTGTTCACGCGCAAGCGCCGCCTCCATTTTGCCGAATGGGCCGATATTGCAGCCCCCTCTCTGGCGCTCGGTCAGGCCATTGGCCGCTGGGGCAACTTCTTTAACCAAGAACTGTACGGTGCCCCCACCAACCTGCCCTGGAAACTCTACATTGACCCTCAACATCGTCTGCCCGGTTTTGCCGAGGTAGAGTATTACCATCCGCTTTTCTTGTACGAATCGCTCTGGAATCTGGGCAATCTATTCCTACTGTTATGGGTAGGGCGACGCTTCGGTGATAGGCTCAAGCCAGGCGATATTTTTCTGGTTTACCTGATTGTCTACCCGCTAGGACGCTTTTTGCTGGAATTCCTGCGGCTAGACTCAGCCCAAATCGCCGGAGTCAATGCCAATCAGACGTTCATGTTGATTGTCTTGATTTGTTCTGTTGCCGCATTGGTCTGGCGACATCGATTCCAAAAGTCACAATTCCAATGATTGAATGTGAAGACCTGACCAAACATTTTGATACCTTTAAGGCAGTTGAGGGCGTAACCCTCAGCGTGCGCCCTGGGCAAGTATTGGCGCTTTTAGGCCAAAACGGGGCAGGCAAAACCACCACCGTCCGCATGTTGACTTCGGTGCTAACCCCCACGCGCGGTTGGGCCAAAGTAGCCGGATACGATGTAGTGCAGCAACCTGAACAGGTACGCGCTTCGGTTGGCGTGCTGACGGAAATGCACGGCCTGTACGGACGGATGACGGCCCATGAATATCTCGATTTTTTTGGCCAAGTGTATGACCTGGACCCCGTCCGAAGAAAACGCCGCGCCGACCAGCTGCTCGAATACTTTGGCCTGGCTTATGCCGCGCATCGCCGCTCTGGGGAATATTCCAAAGGAATGCGTCAAAAACTAGCCCTGGCGCGGGCGCTCATCCATGAACCCCCTGTGCTTTTGCTCGATGAGCCTACTTCGGCGATGGACCCAGAAAGCGCACAACTGGTGCGGCATGAAATTGCCCGCTTACGGTCCTCTCAACGCAGCATTATTATCTGCACACACAATCTGGTCGAGGCCGAAATGCTCGCCGACCAAATTGCCATCATCTACAAAGGGCGCATTCTTATCCAAGGAACGCTCGATGAACTACGTCGTCGCCTGCTGGGGCCGGCAGAATACCACGTCAAACTCTCTGGTCACTGGCAGCCACAGCAAATGGACTGGCCGGCGGGGGTGCAGCTACTCCGCGTGGAGGCCGATGGCTTTTTCTATCAGGCTGAAAACCCCGCAATCGCCAACCCTTTAATCATTCAACAATTGATTGAGCAACATGCCCAGGTGATTTCCGTGCAAGAAGTGCCGCGCACGTTGGAAATGTTGTATCTCAAAGCCATGTCTCATGCAGCAGAAGGTGTGTTATGAAACGCTTCGACTTGGCCTGGTTGGTAGCAAAACGAGAGCTGGTGGACCAAATGCGCGATTGGCGCATTCTGCTCCCAATGATTATCCTGACGTTGTTCTTCCCCTACTTGATGAATGTTGCCGCCCGCTATACCATCAACTACGTCAACCAATACGGCGCCAATTTGATTGCCGAGCGCTTGCTGCCGTTTCTGATTCTGGTGGTAGGCTTCTTTCCTGTAACGGTTTCCCTCGTCGTAGCGCTGGAAGCCTTCGTGGGCGAAAAAGAACGCGGCACAATTGAGCCTTTGCTTTCCAGCCCACTGCAAGACTGGCACCTTTACATGGGGAAACTTATCGCCGGAACGTTGGTACCGCTTTCGGTGAGTTACCTAAGTATCGGATTGTACATGCTGGGCTTGTGGTGGCAAAACATCCCTTGGCCAGCCTGGAATTTCATCGCCCAAACCCTGGCACTAACCGCCGTGCAGGCCGTTTTGATGGTAAGCGCCGCGATTGTGATTTCCACGCAATCTACCTCTGTGCGTGCTGCCAACCTACTGGCTTCATTCATCGTTATTCCGGTCGCGCTTCTCATTCAAGGAGAAAGTGCCTTAATGTTCTGGGGAACGAATGACGTGCTTTGGGTGGCAGTATTGGGCGTTTCTATTTTGAGCGCACTCTTAATTCGGCTGGGACTAGTGCATTTCAAGCGCGAAAATCTTCTTGGGCGCGAAATTGACATGCTCAACCTAGCATGGGTGTGGAACACTTTCTACCGGGCCTTTACCGGCTCCGACCAGCCATTTGCACTTGTGCGCTATCTGCGCGCTATCTGGCAGAACAAGGCGCGCGCTGTGGTAGCCTTGCAAGCCACTGCCGAAACCGAGCACGTCCCACCATCCAACCACAATGCGTTGACTCTCTCTAGCGCTTTGTGGTTGGACCTAACCGGCTTGGTACGTTGGTATCGGGTTGAAGTGTTGGGTGCGCTACGTGCCATGCGCACTGCCTTCTCTTTAACCTTGCTGATGGGCATCATCGGGTTGGTGATTGCATATGTGTACGTGGACATGAATCTCCCCCACAACGTCTCTTTGCCCGAAGAAACGGCCCGCGATGCCGTGCGCGCCATCCGCGCCTTATTGATTACCGACAACCAAGAAATGGGGTTATCCGCTTCTACGTTATTCTGGCATAACCTGCGGGCCGAATTACTGATGATTGCCCTCGGATTTTTCTCGTTTGGGGTGTTGGGCATCTTGGCGTTTTTAATGAACTTTTCTCTGGTCGGCGGCGTGTTGGCGGCCACCCAACTGGTAGGGCTTTCTCCAGCGATGGTCTTCGTGGCAGGCATCTTGCCACATGGGGTTTTTGAACTTCCTTCCGTTATCCTGGCGGCTTCGGGGGTGTTGTATCTGGGTGTACGCCTGGTGACACCATTGGAGGGAAAAACGATTGGTGAAACGCTGATTATCACCCTGGCCGATATGCTAAAAATCTTTATAGGCATTTGTGTGCCGTTATTGTTGCTGGCCGGCCTGATTGAAGCACACCTGACCCCGCGCGTCTTGCTAGCGGCTCTCGGTCGTTCTCTCGAATTACAACCCTAAACATGTCTGAAATCATTGTGCTGGGCGCCTCGAATGCTATTCCTACCCCACAGGGCGAGACTACCCATCTCGCCATCTGCACAGGAGAGAAAATCGTGCTGGTGGATTGTGGCACCAACCCGCTGGTGCGGCTAGAACATGCCAGGCTAGATTTTCAAGCCATCTCCGACTTGATTCTCACGCATGTTCACCCTGACCATATAGGCGGCCTGCCGTTGTTTCTGATGGACATGTGGCTGCTCGGACGCCAAACCCCTCTTGTAATTCATGGCTTAGCTTATACCCTGGAGCGCGTCGAACAAATGCTGGACTTGTTTGACTGGCGCACTTGGCCGAATTTCTTCCCGGTGGAATTTCACCGGCTACCGGAAGAAGAGATGACCGTGTTGCTCGAATCAGACTCTTTGCGCGTGTATGCTGCGCCTGTTCGTCACATATTGCCCAATATCGGCCTGCGCTTTGAGTTTAAGCGCGAGAACAAATCGGCGGCCTACTCTTGCGATACCGAACCTTGCCCGGCGGTAATTCGCCTAGCGCAAAACACGGATGTTCTTTTGCACGAGGCCACCGGCAATTTTCGGGGACATACCTCTGCTGCCCAGGCCGGGGAAGTTGCCACACAAGCCAAGGCCAAGCAGCTATATCTGGTCCATCATCCCACCGGCAAATTTTTGCAAAATGACCCAAGCGAGGAAGCACGTACAACCTTCGCCGGTCCAGTTATCCTGGCGCACGATATGATGCGAATTACACTTTGATTTTCGTTTTCCGTCTGGCGTTCAGGTCAGGGTTTTCATCGGCGCAACCCTGCAAACAGCGGGAGGAAAGAAATCAGCAAAATGCCAATCGCAACTGCGGCGAGTGGGATGAGGGCTGCCTGCCAGGCGGGGAGTTGGCGGCCGCGCAATGCAATCCACAGACCGCCGGTAGTCAGCCAGCCGATTAGCAGGAACACGGCCGGGATGAAAGCAATCAGCAGGCCGTAAAATGCCTGGTTTTGCGCAAACTGCCACCACGAGCAGGGAGCCGCGCCATCGGTGAAGCCATAGCAGTTGCCATCGTAGGTGAGGGTGGCGGCGACAATGCCAATGACTGCCGGGGAAAGCAGACACAGGATGCTTAGAATGCCAAGTGTGAGGAAGATGGTTCGAAAGCGAAGGGGCGTTTTCATGGCGGTGAGAGGATTGAATTTTGGCTTGTGATTATCTTACCAGATTGCGACTCCCTTCTCCAATAGGCAATTTTTGAGATGCCAGGTTGGGCAGGAAGGACGCAAAACGCCAGGGTTTGTAATTCCCTGGCGTTGTTGGTGAGGATGATGTTTCCTAGGGGAGGGTCAGCCGGATGCCGCCAGCGCCTCGGCGGTTTTCTGGTCAGTGATGAGGACGTTGATGAGTTGGCCCCGCAGCGCGGCGCGGATGGCCTCGAATTTCTCTGCCCCGCCGGCTACGCCCACGACGCGCGGAATGCGCCGCAGTTGCTCCAGGTCAATGCCGATAATGCGTTCGTTTAATTCTACCTGCAGCGGTTGGCCTTGCGCGTTCAGGAAGCGGTTGGCAATATCGCCCACCGCCCCGGCAGAAATCGCCTCCTGAATATCGGCGTCTGTTAGGATGCTCTCATCGCGGGTGGCGATGGTGTAGGAGTTGAGCGACCCGATGCCAACAAAGGCCAGGGTAATCTCTGGCAAGAGTTGCATGGCGGCGCGGACGTGTTCATCCAGCAGGTACACATCGCGCGTTTCGCGGCTGCGCACCACGCCCGGCGCGGGCAGCAGCGCCAGTTTGCAGGCGAGCGTACGTGCCATAGCGCGGCACAATTCGGTGGCGTGCGCTTCGGATTCGGGTTTGCCAATGCCGCCGGTCATCTGAACAATGCGCACATCGGGCAAATGGCGGGGTTCAAGGGCGGCAACCATGCCCCGGATGGTGTATCCCCACGAGACGCCAATCACATCCTGCGGCGTAATGACGCGCAGCAGGTAATTGGCCGCCGCTGCGCCCAGTTCGCGTGCCATCGTTGGGGGAGAAGTTGGGGATGGAACATCTACAACGATGGCTTCTTGCAGGCCGAATTGTTGTTCCAGGCGCGTTTCCAGCGTGGCATGGGTGCCGGAGGGCGGCACCACCATGATTTTCACAATCCCCAGGTCACGCGCTTGCGCCAACAAACGGGAGATGGTGGCGCGTGAAATGTGCAGGCGTTCGACAATTTCATCCTGGTTAAGGTTGTCTTCGTAATACAGTTTGCTGACTTTGGTCAGCAAGCGCAGGTCGGGTTGGTTTTTGGAGCGTGGCATGGGCTTCTCACAGGGCAGGATGAAGCAGATTATAACCCCGCCCGCTCTCATGCGTAACCAGAACGGCTGAAAGGTCAGGCTGCCGTCTGAACTGCGGCGCGCAGGGATTGAATGCCATGCGCAATGCCGCCCGAAGAATTGAAAATCGCACTGCCGCTGACGAAGGCGCGCGCGCCAGCCTGGTAGGCTTCGGGCAGCGTTTGGCAGGTCATTCCGCCATCTACCTGGAGGATGGCGGAGGAACCATGTTCGGTGAGGAAACGGGCAGCGCGCTTGATTTTGGCGGCCATTTCAGGGAACCAGCCCTGACCGGAAAAGCCGGGGTTGTTTCCCAAAATCAAGACGACATCTAACAGGTGTACCACCTCGCGCAGGCTCTCCAGCGGGGTAGCCGGGTTGAGCGCCGCGCCCGCTTGGCAGCCAGAGGCCCGAATCGTTTGCAAAGTCCGATACAGGTGCGGGCAGGTTTCCACATGGACTGTGAGGATGTCTGCGCCTGCCGCGATAAAGGCCGGTATCAGCCCATCCGGGTTCTCCATCATGAGATGCACATCGAGCGGCAGGGAAGTGTGTTTTTTGACCACCGGCAAAAGGAACGGGCCAAAACTCAGGTTGGGGACGAAGTGACCGTCCATCACGTCAATATGCAGCCAGTCCACGCCGCCCTGTTCAAGCGCCTGGATTTGTTCGCCAAGCCGGGAGAAGTCCGCAGAAAGAATGGAAGCCGCCAGCAGGATGCTCATAGGGCAGTTCTCGCCAGGGTTTGCTGAACCAGCAGTTCTTCCGCGCGGGTTTCTTCGGGCGTCAAGACGCCAACTTGCAATTCAGAAACGAATGAATCGCCGCCGGCGAGCATACGCAGGTTGCCTTTGGCTTTTTCGGCGCTGAAGCCTTCCACTTCGGCGGTGCAGGGTTCCATGCCAAGCGCGTCTTGGTCGGCGGTGCGGCAAATCCAGCGCACGCCGCAATTCAACTGGGCAGGGCGGTGGCGCAACACGTCGGCGCTGCCATCGGGGTGGATGTGCAGGGTGCGCGCCCAGCCGGTTTCATCGGCAAGATAGTTGAGATACAGCACGATTTCCGGGTCATAGACCAGGCCGGGCGCGAAGACCAAATGCCTTTCGGGGTGTTCCTGCAAAGTTTGGACGAATTCGCGGTAGCCGGGCGCGACTTGCATAAAAGGCGGGATGTTGGCGCGCACGCGCATATTTTGCGGGTCGCATGGAACGGTCTGGACGAGCCGCCCGCCATCTACCGGGCGGAAGTTGGCATGTTCCAGGAACATGAGCGGCATGGGCGAGGCTTTCAGGTTGTGGATAGTCATCGAAACGGCGAAAACCGATGAGGCGGCATACAGTTTCACCAGCGGCCGGGCTTCGTAATTGTAGTTGAAGGCCAGCGTGTGGCGGTAAGAGCCGGTCAGCCCAATGTATGCGCCGGTTTCATCGCTTCCGCAGACCAGCGCAGCGGTTTGGTAGGGCGCGTTGGGCAATTCGCCGTGCAAGGGATGGGTATCTTGCGCGCCCGGAGCGCCCATAGCGGTTGCCCCGCAATGCAGTAAGAAGCCGCCATAGGTGGCGAGAAAATCGCGCGTGGGGTGGGGCTGGTCGAACATCGATTTCATCGTCAGCCGCCGCCCGCGCAGAGTCACGTCCCAAATCTGCTGGCCCTGGTAGGGCAGCAAGACCAACTCTCCCAGCGAATTTTTCAGACGCAAAGCGCAGACTCCGCTTGGGTAGCGGAAGGCGCTGGCGGACAGTTCACCGTATTCAACGAGCGGCGTTTCCTGGGGGGTGAATTGTTCAGGCGAGAGATGGAAAAGAGTTTTCATGGCGCAACATGGGTTGGGGAAGCGGGTCAGGAGAGTTGATGGCTGATGGGCGCAACGGCGGGATAGACCTGGCGGTAAAGTTGATACAAGCGCTCGTAGGCGGCCTGACGCGCCGGGTCAGGAAGATAGGTTTCAGTTAGTTGCAGGAAGCGGTTGGCGGCTTGGGCGGCGGAGAGGAAGACTCCCGCGCCCACCCCGGCCAACAAGGCCGCGCCGAAGCCGGCGGCCTCGGTGATTTTTGGGGCAACGACGGGAATGCCGGTCATATCGGCTTTGAGTTGCAGCCACAATTTGGATTTGGCGCCGCCACCAATAGCGCGCAGCACGTCAATCTGCGCGCCGCCCGCTCGCAGCAAATCCAGGTTCAGGCGCAGTTCATAGGTCAGGCCTTCCAGAAAGGCTTTGGCCAGGGCTGGGCGGTCATGAGAGAAGGTCAGGCCGAGGATGGCGGCTTTGGATTGGGTATCGAAGGTGGGCGTGCCGCTGCCCGAAAAGTGCGGCAGGACGAGCAGACCGGTGGGGCCTGCCGGGGCGCCCGAAACCATCAGGTCGTAGGCGTCGGCGCCGGTTTGGGCAGCCTGCGCGATTTGCGGTTCGCAAAACGTATCGCGCAGCCAGCGCAGCGAAAGGCCGCCGCTATGGTTGAGGGTCATTGCCAGGAACAAGCCAGGCACGACATGCCGATAAACCGAGAGGTTGCCCTGGTAGAGCGGTTGGCTGACGTTGGGGGAGGCGAGCGCCAGTTCGACCACTTCTGCCGTGCCGGTAGAGACGGAGGCAATCCCCGGCGTGGTGGAGCCAACCCCCAACGCGCCGCAAGCTTGGTCGTGGCCGCCGGTGACGACCAGCGGGGGACGAAGCAGCCCGAAATCGGAGGCAAGTTCCGGCTTGAGCGTTCCGGCCGGCGCTCCCGCAGGGCGGATTTGCGCCAAACGCGCCGGGTCCAGCCCCAAATCAGAGAGAATCTCCTCGTCCCAATCCCCTTGCGTTAGGTTGAACAGTTGGGTGCGTGAGGCCAGGCAGTCGCTGATGACGGCCTGACCGGTTAGTTTGTGAATGAGGAAATCTTCAACCAGCAGGAATTTCTCGGCGGTTTGCCAGATTTCTGGCTCGTTTTGGCGTATCCACAACAGTTTGGGCAAGGTGTTGATGGTGTGAATGGGCATGCCCGTGCGCTGAAAGAGCGCCTCGCCGCCAAAGCGTTCACGCAGGTAGTCATTTTGCGCGCCGGTGCGCGTGTCCATGCCCAGAATGGTGGGGCGTAGCGGACGACCCGCCCCGTCAACCGGCGTGACGGCTTCGCCATGCACCGAAAGAGCGATGGCGGCAATTTCTTTGACCCCGGCCGCGGCGAGTGCTTCGCGGATGGCTTCTTGCGCCAGCCGCCAGACGGCTTCCATGTCCTGTTCGGCCCACTGCGGGCGGGGAAAGGAAACGGCGTATTCGCGCGAGGCTTTGGCCAGCAGCGCGCCATCCGAGTCAAAAATCAGGGCTTTGCAGCCGGTGGTGCCAATATCGAGGCCAAGAAGATTTACTGCCATGCCGTCCACTCCAGTTTTTTGGCTTCGGCTGGGCGGGCAATCCGCTTTTCCAGCCGAATATTGCGCCGTTCGAGCCGCTTAATCAGGCCCATGCGCTGTGCGTCTACAAAGACTGCAAAAAGAATCACCAGCGCTTTGACCATTTCTTGCAGGTACAGGTCAACGCGCATGAAAATCAGGCCGTTTTGTATCATTTGAATCAGCAGGATGCCGATGACCGTGCCGGGGAAGACGTTGCCCACGCCGCCGAACAGGCTGGTGCCGCCCAACACGGAGGCGGCAATGGCCTGAAACTCGATTCCGCGCCCAAACGAGGCCGAAACGCTGCCCACCTGGCTGATGGAAATGACGGAAGCCACCGCCGCGCAGAATCCGCTGATGATGTAAACGGCAGCGGTCAGCCGCGTGGTATCGAGACCGGCTTTCTTGGCGGCTTCGACATCGTTACCCATAGCGTAAATCTGACGGCCAAAAGGAGTATATTTGAGAATGACGACTGCGACCAGCACCATCAGCGCAAAAACCAACACAGGAATTGGCACCAGGTCGAAGACGCGCACGGCCCCAAAGCGCATTTCATTGGGAACGGAGATGTGGCGGGATTCGGTGATGAGCAGTCCCAGCCCGCGCCCGGCAGTGAGCGTGCCAAGCGTGACCATGAAGGGGATAATGCGCACCCGACTAATGAGTAGTGCGTTGAAACAGCCCCACAGCGTTCCGGCTAAAATGCCGCAGGGAATGGCAGCGGCCACGCCCCAGCCGTCTTCCAGCATGAGCGCCACAATCGCGCCGGTGATGTACATGGTCGCGCCGACCGAAAGGTCAATGCCGCCGGTCAGCAGGACGAAGGTCATGCCAATTGCCACGATGCCTACATCGGCGGAGGCCAGGATGATGTTTTCGAAGTTGCGTAGCGAGGCAAAACGCTCATTGAACAGACTGAACGCAACGAAAATAAACACGAACAAGAGAAGAGAGATGTTCCGCAAGACGAAGAGCAGCCAGCGGTGATTGGTCTGGATTCTCATTTGCCACCTTCCCGAAATGCGGTTTGTAAAATGCGCTCGCGGTTGAATTCTGCTCTGCTGAATTGTCCCAAAATTTCGCCAACACCCATCACCAGGATGCGGTCACACACGCCAATCAGTTCTTCGATTTCCGAAGAGATGAACAAGACCGCCGCGCCTTTGGCAGCAATTTCGTTGATGATGGAGTAGATTTCATATTTCGCGCCCACGTCCACGCCGCGCGTTGGCTCATCCACAATCAGGATGGAGGGATTGTTCATCAGCCATTTGCCCAGCACGACCTTTTGCTGATTGCCGCCACTCAGTCCTTTGGCCTGGTTCTGGAAGGCGTCGTTTACTTTGACACGCAGCGAAGATACGGTGTTACGGATAGATTCCGCCAGCAAAGACTGGCGGAGGACTCCGCCGAGCGGAGTGGCATAGCGGGGCAAAGCCACCAATCCCATATTTTCAGCGACCGTAGCGGTCATCAGCAACCCTTCCTCGCGCCGGTTTTCGGTGACGAAGGCCATGTTTTGTTGAATGCTCTTGCGCGGCGTGCGGTGATTGCGTGGATTGCCTTCGACAAGGATTTCGCCGCTGTCGTGTGTATCCAGGCCAAAGAGAATGTGAGCCAATTCGGAACGCCCAGAGCCCATCAGCCCAAAGACGCCCAGAATTTCGCCTTTGTAAAGCGAGAAAGTGATGTCATGCACGATGCCGGCTTTGGAAAGATGCCGCACTTCCAGCGCCATTTCATCGGTTGGCCGCGAGGTGCGTTCCGGGTACAACGTACCGAGATAGCGCCCCACCATCGAGGAAATCATGGTCTGGATGTTGAAGGCGCGCTTGGGGCCGGTCTTGACCACTTCGCCATCGCGCAAGACGACAATCTCATCGGCCAGGCGCAGTACATCGCGCAGGATATGGGAGATATAGATGATGGTTTTTCCGGCCGATTTCAGCCGCTCGATGATGCCGAACAGTCGCTCGGTTTCGCGGGCAGTGAGAGAAGTGGTCGGTTCATCAAATATGATAATGCGCGCGTCTTGGCTGAGGGCTTTGGCCACTTCTACCAACTGCCGTTCGCCGGGAGAGAGTTTTTCCACCGTCATATCAGGGGAAATGTTCAAGTCCACCTGGGCCAGGAACTCCTGCGCCGCAAGACGAATGCGTTTGCGGTCAATCAAAGGCGTTTTTCCCCATTTGGGGAATCCGCTGATGAAGAAATTTTCGGCGATGCTCAAGTTGTTGAACAAGTTCAATTCCTGGTGAATGAAGGCAATACCGGCTTGGGCGGCTTCCGCCGGGTTGCGTGGGGCATATTCCTGTCCATCGAGCAGCAGTTTTCCACTGTCAAATGGAACGACTCCGCCGAGAATGTTCATGAGCGTGGATTTTCCCGCGCCGTTTTCACCAATCAACCCCACCACATGCCCGCGCCGAATCTCAATATTGACGTTTTTCAGCACTTTGACGCCGAAGAAACTCTTGTTGATGCCGAAGAACTGGAGAATGAAATCGTCCATCGTCTTCACCTTTAGACGTGATATTGAAGAATGCGGGTACGGGTTACATCAATCAGCGCGGCAGCCAGGATAACCGACCCTTTGACAATCTCAATCCAAAAAAACGGTACGTTGAGCAGGGAAAGCGCGTTGCCCAGCAAGGCCAGGAACAAGACGCCGAAAAAGGTCCAGATGACTTTGCCCTTGCCGCCCGCCAGGCTGGAGCCGCCGATGACTGCCCCACCGACAATATCGAGCAGGAAAGGCGCACCCAGGGTGGGGCGTCCCATTTCCATGCGCGAGGAGTAGATGATAGACGCGAAGGCGGCGCAAAACCCGCTGAACATGTAGGTCAGGATGATGACTTTACGCTCCGGCACGCCCGAAACCACCGCAGCGCGCAGGTTCGTGCCAATCGAATACAGCCAGCGCCCGAACACGGTGCGACTCAAGACAAAGTGCGCCACCACCGCCAGGACGACCGTCATCACCAACGGGATGGAGAGCAGCCCCGAATCCGCGCCGATGCTGGTGAAGCTTTTGGGCAGGTTGATGATGTTTTCCGATTTGACGAAGTAAATGGCCAGCGAAGCAAAGAACATCTGCGTAACCAGCGTGACCATGAAGGCCGGAATGCGCGCGTAAGCGATAATTGCGCCATTGAGAAACCCAATCAGCAAGCCGACCAGTATCATCGTCAACAGGGCAATCGGCACGCCGAGCGGGGTATGCGCCAGGATAGCGCCATCCTCGAAGAGCAATTTGCCCCAAATAGGGCTTTGTCCAAACACAGCTGGGTCCACTTTGGTGGCAATCAGGGAGGCGCCGATAACGCTGGTGAAGGAGATGATTGCGCCTTGCGAGAGGTCAATCCCGGCGATAATCAGCACGAAGGTTTGCCCAATCGCAACGGCAAAGAGCGGCCAGGTGTTCGAGAATAGGTTTGAGAGATTATATGGACTGGCGATGACCGGAATGAAAGGCGTCAGCGCCACGAACAGCGCAACGCACAAATAGAAGATGAAAAATTCCGACAGGAGCAGCCGTTGGATGAAGGTTTTTAGCGTGTTGGAAACCGCTTCAGGAGAAAATTTAGGTGTAACGGTCATTCCAAGTCCTTTCACAAGAGAGTTTTTATTCGCAAGTAGGGCGCGGAGGCGGACAGATGCCCGCCCCCACGCAGGAGAAAGGAGAAATGTCTATTTGCCGTGGAACAATTTGCAGCCCCACATGTCCATTTCTTTGGTTGCCATGTTGCCTTGGGTCAGGGCAAAGCCGGGATCGTCCAGCCAGGCGTCGGGCTGTTTTTCGCCAGCCTCAATGGCCTTGACGATGGCGTCGAGCAAGGTTTGGGCTTCAAAGTACAGGTCTTGCACGCCGGTCGCGTCCACATAGGCGTTGCCGGGTTGCATGAGGGAGCAGGCGGTCTTATCTCCATCCAGGCCGCCCATGATAACGTGGCCTTCCTCACCAATCTTCTTCCACTTGCCAAGCGGCTCCAGCACGCCCTGGATGGTGGGGTAGAGGAAATCGGACGAGGTGAAGATGAAGTCAATATCGGGGTTGGCAGTCATCGCGGCTTGCAGGCCATCACGGGCCACATCAGCATTCCATTTGGTTGCCACTTCCACCGGGGTCTCGAACAGGTCAGGATACTTGTTGATGACATTGTAGAAGCCCTGTTTGCGGCCTACGGCGTTCGGGTCACCCAAGTCGCCGACCATGATGAGTGGCTTCACCTTGCGTCCGAGTTTCTTGGCTTCCTGCGCCATGTATTCGACGGTGGCTTCGGCGATTTTCTCATTGTTCGCCACGACGGTCAGGGCATTGCCTTCATCGCTCTGGGGCGGGCGATTGAAAATCCCAATCGGAATACCCGCCTTGTTCGCCTCAGCAATCAGTTTCAAGGCAATCGAGCCATCTACGGGGATGACGATGATGCCATCTACTTTTTGGGCAATGCAGTTCTTGACCTGCTCCAGCTGCTTGTTGGCGTCTTCTTGCGAGTTGACTTCGACGACCTTATAGCCTCTTGCTTTTAGGGTCTCGGTGATGGCCTTGTGACCAGCCATCCAGAATTCGGTCTCGAGGTCCTGAAAGGCAAAGCAGATGGTGTACTGTTTCTTGCCACTATCGGCAGGTTGGGTAGCAGGAGTGCAGGCAGCCATCAGAAATGCAAAGACGAGCAGAACGGAAAAGATGCGAACCAGGGGTTTCATTTCTACTCCTTTTTCTTTCTCAAAATCAGACTGGTTTGGTAGAATACAGCCGTTATGGATTTATCTCCATAACCATCGGGTACAGATTGTCTGCTTCCTTTGCCTGGACGGACAGTCTGTATCCTTTTTTGAGTTCTCATCTCCTCTTTTTTGCCAACCACCTCCTTCTGCGCGCTTGTAGGCCATTCTCAGCCTCACCCAACATGATGGTACACATCCCATCCGAAGTACGTCTCGAAGGCTTCGGCCAGGATGGCGGCGGAGTGCGAGGCGTTCATGGCGCAGTGATGCTCGAAGCCGTTCTTGCAGATGTATTTCATCATTTTTTGCAGGCCGGGAACGTGAACAACAGCACGCGCGCCAAAGGTATCGAGCGGGTCATCGGTGAACAGGCCTTCGCCCACATAGGTACGGATAAGTCCCTGATTGTCATCGGTGCTAATGCGCGCAAAGGTCAGCGGCCCAGGGGGAACGCGCCCTGCCACCGCGCCGTAGGTGTTTTCGGTGCCGAGGGTGGTGGCCAGGATTTCGGCGTTCTTGATTTCAATATCGGGCAGAAAACTCTTGGCCCAGTTGCCGCAGTGGAACAGGACACACTTATCGGGGTCGCCGCCGTAGTTGTTGTTCCAATCCACCAGCGCACTGGGCGAGCCAGATGCCAGTTGCAGAGCGTACATGGAGGCTACGCCGGTAATATCCACCTCGCAGGCCGAGGGCATGAGTTGGTCGCTCATCATGCTCATCAAGGTGCAAACGTTGATGTGATAGTTCTGCTGCAGCGAAGTCCAGCACTGAATGGCGCTGGCGACCAGGTCGTATTCCTTCATCCAATCTTCAATAACCAGGCCCAGTTTCGCCATGCGCAGCAGGGAGGGTGAAGGCACGGAATCGTGCTTGGCATAGCCTTTGATGGCAGCCAGTTTGTCCTTCACGCGAGAGTCATCATCGCTCAGCTTGGCGGCCTTACCGAAGATTTCCGAAAGGTCCACCGTCACCACGCTCATGCCGTAGGCTTGGAGCATTTTCTCGCTAAAGCGCATGGTGTTGAAGTTGCCGGGCCGCGCGCCGATGGCCCCAAAACGGGCGTTCTTCAGCCCTTTGACCACGCGGCAAACGCCGACGAAGCGCGCCAGGTCGGCGCGGAAACTATCGGTGAGGGGATGAACGGTGTGCAGGTCAGTGAGGGTGTAGGCGTAGCCATATTGTCGCAGGTCATTGCAGACCGAAATTTTGCCGCAAAAGCCATCGCGGCGGCGTTCCACCGTCAGTTGGTTCAGGTCATCGGGGTACGCCTGCACCAGAATCGGCACGTTTAGCCCGGAGAGTTTGACCGTATCGGCCACGCCCTTTTCATCGCCGAAGTTGGGCAAGACGACCAAGATGCCATCTATGCGGTCGGCGTGCTTCTTGAATAAGTCGGCGCAAATACGGGCATGCGCCCAGGTTTCCACGCCGCCCAGTTTGGTGGCCTGTTCATCCAGGATGACCGGCTCAATATCCATTTCCTGGAAGAGCGCCAGGATGTCGGCGCGCGCTTCGGTCACCAGCCGGTCGGGGAAAAAATCGCGGTTGCCGATGATAACGGCTAGGGTTGCTTTGGGCATGATACATTTCTCCTTTCGGTTAATCGCTGGCGAGTGCATCTAGGGCGGCGAGCAGCTCGGCTTGGCCGATTTTCTGCTCAAACCATTGCTCCTGCAATTGACGCAGTTGGAAGACGGTGGAAGGCTGAATTTCGACATCCGCGCAGGTGATGGGGGTGTCCATCTTGACCGGGCGGATGACCCGCGCGCCTTTGGCCAGGCCAATCGGCAACAGGCATTCGGCTTTGGCGTTTTCGTAGGTATCAATTAGGCTGTAATAGGCTGTGCCGCCGATGGCGTCCAGCGTGTCGCCAGGGTGCAGGTCGCGTTTGGCAACGGCAAAGACTTCCGAAACCAGGCGGTCGAGCGGCACCATGTTCGATTGCTTGCGAATGCCCAGCATGGCGCAAGTGAGCGGGACTTCGATACTGCACAGGTGGAAGGGGCGGAAGAGAGTGTAATAGGGACCTTTACCCATATCGCGCAAGACCATCGCCTCGCGCAAACGGGGGTGGTCGGTGCGCACAATCAGGAACACGCCGGGGGCCACGCGCCCAATGCCATAATCTACCACGCCTATCCGGTTCAGCACGCCGCCGTCTTCTTTCAGGGCAAAGGTTTGATTCAAGTGGTCGCGGTCGGTGGTGGGGCCATGCATGCCGCGCACATCGGGGATGAGGCCAGTCGCGTTCGAGACGGCCGCCATTTCAATCATCGTTTTCGAGCCGTCCACAAATTCAACCAGCATGTTGGGGCTCAGGCCGCGCCGCGCGGCTTCTTTTTGGATGGCCGGGTCGGCGGGCGAGGCGTGCCGGTTGAGCGGGTTGTTCTTGCCTTTTCCGGCAGCCACAACGGTAAAGCCCATCGCCACCGCCAGGTCATAGAGTTCCTTGCAGGCGGCGGGTTCATCCCCGGCGGCCAGGGCGTAACGTACCCCCTTTTGACGGGCGTACCAGTGCAGGATAGGGCCGACGGTGATGTCGGTTTCCACGTTCATCATCGCCAAATCTTGCCCGGTGCGAGCAGCGCGCAGGGCAGCGCGCGCACCAATTTCGGGAACGCCGGTGGCTTCGAGCATGACCTGCACGGTCTTCATGTCGGCCACGACGCGATAATCTTGCGTGGCCACCAACTTGCCGGCAGCCACCGCTTCATCGGCTTGAGCCGCTGTAGAGACGATGGCCACATCGCCGGGGATTTGGGCAATGGTATAAGCGGAAATCGCCCGTTCTAGGTCAATATCTGCCGTAACGACCACCCGCACGCCCTTCATCATCTTCGTGGTAGCGACCACGTCGGTGCCCATCTGCCCGGCGCCTACCAGGCCAACGCGCACGGGGTTGCCGGCGGCTTCGCGTTGTTCGAGTTCGTAGTTCAGTCCAATCATACGTCCGTCCTTTGCGTGCTTTATTGCATGATGACCATCACCTTGAGCGCTTCGCCGCTAGCAGCCTGCTCAAAAGCCTGGGCAGCCTGCGCAAGCGGGAAGGTATGGGTGATGATTTGGTCGCTGTCCACCAGCCCGCGCCGAATGGCCTCCAACGCCAGGGCGTGATAGGTGGGGTGATACGAGAATGTGCCAATGACGCGCAGTTCGTCGTAGTGAATGCGGTTGCCATTTAGCGTGGTTTGGGGGTTGGCTTTGGGCAAACCGCCGAACAAGACGACCGTGCCACGCTTGCGGACGAGTTCCACCGCCTGGGCGTGGGTGGCGGCCACCGGATTGGCACAGATGGCCGTCTCAGCGCCGCGCCCGCCGGTGACCCGGCGCACTTCAGCCACCACGTCCTGACTGGAAGGGTCGAGAACCAATTCTGGGCCAAAGCGTTCGGCAATCTGACGGCGGACGGCGCTCGGCTCGGAGAGAATCACCCGCGCCCCGCGCGCCCGCGCCACGGCCATGTGCAGGCAGCCAATTGGCCCGGCGCCCATCACCACCACCGTATCACCCAGGGTGGTGCGCGCCTGTTCATGGGCAGCCAACACCGAACTGAGCGGCTCGGCCAGGGCAGCCTGGGGAAAGGTGAGACTGGCAGGAACGCGGTGAACAATGCCATTGCGCAACACTTCGCCGCTCAGCGCCAGCACTTCGGCAAAGCCGCCGTTCCAGCCGGGGGTGATGCCTATCAGTCGCAACGTATCACACAGGTTGTACAGGCCGTGTTCACAGTAGTAGCACGTTCCGCAGTGGACATCCGGCGCAACGGCCAGCTGTTCGCCCACCTGATAGCCGGTCACTTGCGGGCCGACAGCCAGCACCTCGCCAGAGATTTCATGCCCAGCAATCAGGGTTTCGCTGCCCTGGGCCGGGCCTTCGCGCCAGCGGCGCAGGTCCGAACCGCACACCCCGCAGGCTTTGACGGATAGGAGCAAGCCATCGGCAGGCAAAGAGGGGGCGGGCGTTTCGCACACTTCTACGTGCATAGGAGCGGTAATGTAGGCGGCTTGCATGGTTAGAAAATTCCTTTCAGTTTTTTCCCGACAGCGCCGCCGGGGTGGGTTTCGCCAAATTGTTCCAGGGTGTAGCCGCGCAATTGAAGCAGCGCCACGCAGATGACATCACACAAGGCCGAGTTGAAGAGCGAACTGCCGGTTGCCACCATCCCGAAGGGGTCCACGCCTTCCGGGGCTTTGACTTCCAGCACCAAGTCCGCGCTCCGGCCCAGGGTGGATTGGGCATTTTCGGTGATAGCAATCACCGTCGCGCCGCGTTTTTTCGCCACCCCGGCCAGGTAACACACTTCGGCAGTTTCACCGCCTTTGGAAAGCCCAATCCAGACATCCCCGGCGCGCACCGCCCCCGCCGCACCGTGCTGGCTATCGCCAGGGTGCAGGAAGAAAGCCGGCGTGCCAACGCACGAGAGCAGGTGGGCAAAACGCAGGGCAACCGCATGCGAAGTGCCAGAGCCAGAGACAATCACATGCCCTCGGCAATTCAAAAGGATTTCTACTGCATTCGATAAAGACGGGCCAAGTTGCCCGACCAGGCTGGAGAGCGCGCGCTGTTCTGTCGCAAGAACATCCGCAGCCAGGTCTAAAATTTGTTGTTGAGTCATGGTTCTCCTTGATAAAAAGAATGATTTCCAGTCATCGCAATAGCTGTTCAGCCGTCTGAGAATCGGTAATCAGCACATGCAGCAGGCCGCCGCGTAATGCAGCGCGGATAGATTGAAATTTTTGCGGCCCGCCCGCCACGCCAACCACCCGGCGCGCCTGTTTCAACTGTGCAAGCGTAATTCCAACCACCCGCCGGTCAATTTCCGATTCCACCAGCAGGCCATGCTCATCAAAAAATCGCAAGGCAATATCGCCCACCGCGCCCCGCTCGCGCAAGAGCGCCAGTTCATCGGCAGAAAGAATAGACCCGGCGCGCATAAGCACCGAATCGGGCGTGGGGGCGCCAATGCCCACAAAAACCAAATCTAACGTCTCGAAGAGCGCCACCGCCCGTTTGACATCGGCATCCGCCAGCAGGACCTGGCGCGCTTGGGGTGTAGGGACCACCCCTGGGGCAGGGAGTAAGACTGGCTGGGCGTGCAGCGCGCGCGCCAGGCGGCGGCACAATTCGGTGGCATGGACTTCTGCTTCGGGGCGTCCTAGCCCGCCGATGATTTGCACAACCTTGCCCGAAAACCCCGTCAGCGGACGAATCGCTGCCACCATGCTGTTTAGGGTTGCACCCCACGAAATGCCCAGCGTGTTGAACCCGTTCAGGGAACGCTCCAGATAGCCCGCTGCCGCAATTCCCAAACCTCGGTACAGGCTTTCGGGAGAATCTTCGGCATGGCTTTCGACCACCAGCGCTTCTTGCAAGCCAAACTGCCGCTCCAGGCGGCTTTCCAAGTCGGAGAAAAGATGCTTTGGCGTCACCACGGAAATTTGAACGATGCCTGCTTCGCGCGCCTGCTGCAACAAACGGGAGATTTTGGAACGTGAAAGATGGAGCCGGGCAAGGATTTCCTCTTGCGATAAACCTTCTTCGTAATACAACTTGCTGACTTTGACCAGCAAGCGGGTTTCATCGAGAGGGGAGAGTTTGTTCATGGCAGGCTCAATTTGAGAATTTTTTCATAAACGAAATTATTTTCAAATCAATAGTAGCATTTTTGAAAACAAGAGTCAAGTCATATTCAGAGCGTGACATTTGTCATGCTGTGAGAAAGCCAGAGCGAATGGCTTTGATGCAGAAAAAGCCCTAAGGCTGGTAGAATCGCCTTATCTTTTCCTTTTCGCGGAGAATCACCATGCTCAGACCGCAAACCAATTGTTGCCGCGCCCTGCTGGAACTGGACGGGCTGTGGCGTTTTTCGTTCGACCCCGAGGGGCGCGGCGGGGCGGAAAACTGGCAAAATGGCCTGCCCCTCCACCGCCCGATTGCCGTGCCGGGTAGTTGGAACGAGCAGTTTGAGACCGGGCGCGATGAGACCGGCCTGGCCTGGTACGAGACGGAGTTCGAGTTGCCCTCCTCCTGGCAGGGCGGGCGGTAATTGACCATGAAAGAATTCCTCTACTCCCGCAACGCCGTTTACGAAACCCTGCGCGCCCGGCGGCGGCAGGTGTTTTCGCTCTGGCTGGCAGAAGGCCTCCAGCCAAGCGACAAACTGGCGCAGATTGTGAAACTGGCCCAGGAGCGCAAGTGCAAAATCGAAAGAGTGCCGCGCGCCCGCTTGGATAAAATCCACCAAAATCACCAGGGTGTGGTGTTGGAAGCGTCCGGCTACCCGTATGCTGACCTGACCGAGATGTTTGAGCAGGCCGAAAAACGCGCCGAGCCGCTCTTTGTGCTGCTGCTGGATACGCTCAACGACCCGCAAAACTTCGGCGCGCTCTTGCGCACGGCAGAAGCGGTGGGCGTGCATGGCGTAGTCATCCCGCTGGCGCGAACGGTGGAAGTGACTCCGGCGGTGGTCAATGCTTCCTCCGGGGCGAGCGAACATCTGCTGGTGGCGCAGGCCAACCTGCACCAGGCCATCCTAGAACTGAAACACGCTGGGGCCTGGGTGGTGGGGCTGGAAGGCGGCAGGGAGACAACAGACGCCAGTCAGGTCCGGCTGGATGGCGCGCTGGGGCTGGTGGTCGGCTCGGAGGGCGAGGGCATGCGCCCGCTGACGCGCAAATCCTGCGATGTCTTGATGAAATTGCCCATGCGCGGCCACATCGAATCGCTCAATGCGGCGGTGGCCGGGTCGGTGGCGCTGTACCTAGCACATTTCGCGCGGCAAAAGAACAAGATGTGAATTCTGGAACAAAACAAGACAGCGCGGCGTCTGGGGGGAGGAGAGCGTAGTGTCTCTCTGGGAGGAGTAAGAGATGAACCGTTTTTTTGTCTTTGTATTGGCGCTCTGTGCTGCAAGCTTGGCCTGCAACACGCCAGAGCCTTTCTCGCGCCCGGTGACTGTTACCAACATCACGCCACTTGCCACCCGGGTTAGCCCGCTGCCTGTTTCCAGCCCCACCAGTCTGCCCACCTTCACCCCCAGGCTGCTGCCCAGCGCCACCCCTATCCTGAGCAGAACGCGCTTGCCAGGGATGGGGGTGATGCATTCCACGCCGAAATTCCAGGTCTTCATTCTCTCGCCGCTCACCACCTGCCTGGTGGGGAATGAGTTTGCCAGTGGAAGCGTGTTCGCCGGGGCGGCCTGCGGCGATTGCGATTGCACCTGGGAAGAGCACGACCCACCCGCCCCGCACACCGGAATCCCGCCAGAGCGGCTGGGCGACCCAGCCTATGCCGGCTTCCAACACAAAACCTGCGTGGAAATCACCCTGACCGAACGAGAAATCCAGAACATCATCGCCGATATGCGCCTGGTACGCGACCTGACGTATGCGTGGACCGAGGGCGCGCTCGATTTGCAACTGGAGTTTATCGTCCTGCCGCACGCCTATACCGGCTTCACCGCACCGGATTTCGTCATTGGGCCGTTCGAAATTGACGATGAATTGCTGAACCCCTACGTTGGCACGGATACGGACTTTGTGTACGTGGTCAGCGGCGTGTTCGACCGCGCGAAAAACCAGCGGCTGGCCTACTGGTGCGGCAGTTCCTACGGCTCGTTGACCATTCACGGGGCCGGGTATTCCTACATCCAATACAACGACATCTGCGGCTGGGTGACGATTGCCGGGCGGCGGATGTATGAGCCGCTCGTCCACGAGTGGATTCATAACCTGGATTGGGCCTTGTACTATGTCAACGATGTCCCCGACCTGTACCAGGACGTTGGCCCGGATTGGGAGCATTGGCAACATGCCGCCTGGCCGGCCTGCGGAACGGGCTCGCCCGACCCGCTCGATTGGTTCCCCAGCATTGACTTTTGCGAATGGGACCCGGATTGGATGGACTGTAACAACGTGGCTTCGGCGGGCTTCTGCCCTCACGCCGGGGAAGTGGGCGGGAACATCTCCTGGTACGAACACGTCCTCGCGGCTCACTATCCGCGCCACATTCAGTTCATCGGCAATTTCTGCCGCGATGGACGGCAGGATTTTTCAGAAACCGGGGTGGATACCGGCTCGCCCTGCCCGTAACGCGGCGATTTGGGTTTACAATTAAATACCAGCGAAATGGAGTCCAAAATCAGGAGATTTTGGACTCCGCGCCTGTCAACCTTAAGGAGAAACGCATGCCCGAAGCAACCATCCATTTCCCCAAAGGCTTCCTGTGGGGCTGCGCCACTGCCGCGCACCAGGTGGAAGGCAATAACACCAACAACAACTGGTACTACTGGGAAGAACAGGGGCGCACCAAGCACAAATCTGGCCTGGCCTGCGATTGGTGGGGCGGACGCTGGAAAGAAGACATGGACCGCGCCGCCGAGACCGGTCAAAACGCGCACCGCCTTTCGGTGGAGTGGAGTCGAATCCAGCCAACCCCCGACCGCTGGGATGAAGACGCGCTGGAGCGTTACCGCGCCATGCTGCGCGGCATGAACGAGCGCGGCATTACGCCGATGGTCACGCTGCACCACTTTAGCGACCCGCTCTGGCTGTTCGAGCAGGATTCGTGGGAAAATGAAACGGTCGTGCCGCTGTTTGAAAAATACGTCCGCAAAGTGGTGGAAGCGCTCAAAGAATACACCAACCTGTGGTGTACCATCAACGAGCCGAACGTGTACGCGCTCAACGGCTACGTGGCGGGCGATTTCCCGACCGGAAAATCCGGTCATAAGGGTATGAACCTGGCGATGCGGGTCCTCGCCAACATGCTGCGCGCCCATGCCGCCGCATACAAGGCCATTCACGAAATGCAGCGCGAGGCGCGCGTGGGCTATGCCCTGCACTATCGCCCGATGGTGGCGGCGCGCTCCTGGATGCCGCTCGATGCGTTGATGCGCGACATCCAGTACAAGGGCATTAACCTGGCCTTCCCCAGCGCCATCAGCACGGGAGTCATGCAGTCGCCGCTCGGGAATGTGCGCATTCCTGAAGTGAAAGGCCTGCAGGATTACCTGGGGCTGAACTACTACTCGGTGGATACTGTCAAATTCGACTTGCTCAACCCCAAGGAACTCTTCGCCCGCCGCTATTACCCGGCCGATTCCGATTTTTCGGCCACAAAATTCATTGCCAACATTCCCCAAGGGTTGTTTGACAGTCTCAAGTGGGCCGTGAAGACCTATCCCGACCTGCCCATCATCATCACAGAAAACGGCGTGGATGACCCCGATGACCGCATTCGCCCCCGTTACCTGGCGCAACACATTCAGCAGGTCTGGCGCGCCGTCAACTTCAACTGGCCGGTGAAAGGCTACTACCACTGGTCGCTGGTAGATAACTTCGAATGGGAGCGCGGCTGGACGCAGCGCTTTGGCCTGTGGGGGCTGGATGTGGAAACCCAGGCGCGCATCCGCCGCCCCAGCGTGGATTTATATGCTGAAATTTGCAAAGAAAACGGCCTTTCGAGCGAGATGGTCAAAAAATATGCGCCTGAAGCGTTGGAGAAGATGTTTCCGGGATGAAAGAAATGGTCATCGGTAGCGTTCTCGATTGCACCGATGACCATTGACTGTTCACTGAATAATTCCCAATTCCTTGCCCGCCTTGCCAATTACGCCCATTGCACGTTTGATTTCATCTTCTTCATGCGAAGCTAAAACGGTAGCGCGCAAGCGGGAGAGGCCCTCTGGCACAGCCGGCGAAACGACCGGCAAAACAAATACATCGTTTTCCTGACAGGCGCGGGTCATCGCGAAGGCGCGTTCATCTGTACCGCATAACACCGGCACAATCGCGGTGGAAGTCTGCATAGTATCAAAACCCATGCCCTTTAGGCCTTCAATGAACAACTTGGCATTGTAGGTCAATTTTTCAATTCGCCAAGGCTCATCCAGGATGACCTTAAAGGCCTCGTTTGCTGCTGCTGCTTGCGCTGGCGGAAGTGCAGCCGAAAAAATGTAGGCCCGTGAAGCGTGCCGCAGAAACTCTATCAGTTCTCTCTTACCGGCCACATATCCGCCGACGGAGGGAATGGTCTTAGAGAGTGTTCCCATCTTAATATCCACACTGCCCCATAAGTCAAAATGCTCCTCAATGCCACGCCCAGTCTTCCCCAAGACACCGACCGAATGGGCTTCATCAATCATCAGATAAGCATCATATTTACGACATAGTTCTACCATGCGCGGCAGGTCAATCACATCGCCATCCATGCTAAAAACCGCATCGGCCACCACCAGCTTGGCCGCGCCCTGGGGCACTTGCTGCAGGCGCTTTTCCAGGTCTTCCATATCGTTGTGTCGAAAGCGCCGAAACTCCGCGCCCGACATCAGGCAGCCATCCACAATCGAAGCATGGTTGAGTTTATCCGAAAGCACATAATCACCGCGTCCCATCAGGGTCGAGATAACCGTCAGGTTGGTGGCGTAACCCGAAGTATACGTAATGGCCGCTTCAGCGCGTTTGAAATCTGCGATTGTTTCTTCCAGTTCACGATGGATGGTCAGCGAGCCAGCCAAAGTGCGTACACCATGCGTACCGGTGCCATATTTTTCAATGGCTGCTTTGGCCGCCGCATTGATGCGTGGATGACCGATTAATCCCAAATAACTATAGGAAGCGTACATCCCCATCTCACGCCCGTTGACAATCACTTTGGAGCCACCGCGCAACTCTTGCACAGGTTGGTTATAAAAATACAGGTTATTTTCACGCAAATATTTTGCGCGCTGGGTAAGAACGGCAATGCGCCGCGAAACCGAATCGTCAGTGTTGAAATCCATAACAAACTCCTGAAAAAAAGAATGGGGCTATTGTAGCGCAAGAACTCATCTTGCGCTACAATAACCGCTCGCGACACACCGAGTGTGACCCCATGACGGAATTGCTTGCTGCTACCCCCGAAAACATTGCCCGTGCCGCCGAAGTTCTCAAACACGGCGGGCTGGTGGCTTTTCCCACCGAAACGGTCTACGGGCTGGGTGCGAATGCTTTAGATGCGAAAGCCGTGACCGGAATCTTCACCGCCAAAGAGAGACCATCTGCCGACCCGCTCATCGTCCATTTGGCCAGGGTGGAACAGGTCCCGCTGGTTGCGCGTTCCGTACCCGAAACAGCCTACCGGCTGATGCAGGCCTTCTGGCCTGGTCCGCTCACGCTCATCCTGCCCAAACAGCCCGCCGTGCCAGATTTGGTCACTTCCAGCCTGGAAACGGTTGCGGTGCGTGTGCCGAATCATCCCATCGCCCTGGCATTACTGCACGAAACAGGGCTACCGATTGCCGCACCCTCGGCCAACCGCTTCGGTCACACCAGCCCGACCACCGCCCTGCACGTCTGGCACGACCTGCGCGGGCGAATCGACCTTATCCTGGATGGCGGGTCCGCGACGATTGGGGTCGAATCGACCGTCCTTGACATCTCCACCACCCCGGCGCGCATCCTGCGCCCTGGCGGGGTGACGCGCGAGATGCTGGAAGCGGTCATCGGGCCGGTGACGGTGCTGGGGCAGAAGCGCAAAGCGGAGCCGGGCCTGCCCTCGCCGGGTCTCTTGGAGAAGCACTATGCCCCTCGCGCCGAGATGATTCTGTTTGTGGGGGAACATGCGCGGGATGCGTTGCGTGCCTGTTTGGCGGAACAAGGTCGCGTGCGCAAGGTCGGCGTGCTGGCGGCGGACGAAGAAGCCGGGGCCTTGGAACAGGCCGGTGCGGTGGTCTATCGTCTAGGTTCAGACTTAAACAGCATTGCCCGCCACATTTACGCTGGAATGCGCTGGCTGGACGGGCAAGGCGTGGACCTGATTTTGTGCCGCGATTATGGCGAAAGCGGCCTGGGGCTGGCCGTGCGGGACAGGCTGATGAGGGCGGCGAGCCGAATTCAAAGTGCGGAATAGTGAATGCAGAATTAAATTTCAGTCACCGTGCAGTTTCAAAATTGGACCGTGAATCCGCGTCTAAACAACAAAGTGGCCGGTAGCCGGGAAAAATCAACGTTTTCAAAGCTCTTTCCGTACATTCCGTGTGTTCTATGTCTTCTGTGTTTCTTTCGCATGTAGCCCTGGATTAACGTCACCACGAGTTTGGGGATTGGCCCAAACACGTGGTAAAGCAATGTATCTGATGGAAAACGAGTTTGTTTCGGCTAATAGATAATTCCCCAATTGTATTCCACCAGCGTTTGGTCTTTGGCATCCAGGATTTCGTGCGGGAACGCCCGGCTGATGGTGTAGGTGCGGCGGACGAAGCCTTTCCAGTTGCTGAATATCAACAGGCGCAGGATGGCGCGGTCAGCCCGCAGTTCGATTTCTGGGGCAGGATGCTCGATGGCGCGTGCCTTGGCAATCTGGGCCGGGGTCATTTCCTTGTCGTAGTTTTGACCTTGATGCTCGTTGATGACGCGCTCGATGTCGCTTGCGCCGCACAGCAGCTGCCAGTCTTTGGATCGGGCGTGCCAGTGCAGGTAAAATTGGTCGGCGGTTAGGCTCAAGAACGCAAATTGCAGGTATCCTTCCGGGCTGTCTTCCACCACGACCGAAGCGAGGAAATTCGGGGGGTTGGCAGCATAGTATTCGATGTCGGTTGGATAGGGTGGTTGGTCAAGCGGACGGGCATACAGCATAGGCAACCCGCCAAACCCATCCTGGTAATACACATAGTCGAGCGTCCAGCCATCCTGCATTTTCAGGCGCGTCAGAACGTCGAAATAGGCATTGGGGTCGAATTCACCGCCCTGTTTGCTGGGATGCGGTTTGAGAAAGTGCTGGGGAAATTCAAGATTTTCTCTGAGCGCCCGCACGCCAGAGACGGATTCCTGGCAAACCGCCTCGTACTGTCTTGATTGTGCTTCGTCTGAATCAGATGTCTCTGGAAGGAGCGTACGACAGGCCAGGTTGGATGTCAGTAGGGCTAGAACCGCTAGCAAGATGATTAACTCTTTCATAGATATCTCCTTCCATCACCGTCTGAGTACAATTTCTCGGTGAATAAAATACTGACGCCGACGCACCACAAAATGTTCCTTTTTTATTCTTTGGCCAATTTCACCACGGTTACCCCTTCCCCGCCTTCGTTAGGATGTCCTTCCTCAAACGAGGCCACATATTCATGGCCTTTCAGCGCAGCACGGACTTCTTGACGCAGCACACCGGTCCCTTTGCCATGAATAATGCGCACAAAGGGCATGCCAGCGAGATAGGCTTTTTCGAGATAGGTTTGCAGGATAGTAATCGCGTCTTCTGCGCGTTGACCACGCAGGTCGAGTTCCATACCAGGAGATGCGAATGAAGAAGTAGAAAAATATGTTGTGGAAGAAAGCGAGGCGTGTGTTTTTTTGCGGCTTTTTTGGGCAGGCTGTGTTGGCTGTTCCTTGGTCACGCCTTGCGCAGTTTCTGCGGTTTCTGCCTCCGCCTTGCGCATAATTTCTCCTAGTTTGGCCCGCACGCGCAAGGGGCCAACTTGCACTTCTGCATCGGTCTCGCTCAGCGCAGTGATAATTCCTTCCGAGCCAAGCGAACGCAAAACAACTTTTTCGCCCAATTTGAGCGGAGAGGCAATCCGTTGTAGATTGTTTTCACCGGTTATCTTTCGTTCGACGGGCGCAGCCACTTTGGCTTCTACCGCATCCACCTTTTCTTCCAGATGTTCTAGCGCTTGCAGCGGCTGGCGCAATTTTTTCAATTGTGCTTTTAAGTGTGCCAGGTTGCGTTTGAGCACTTCCACTTCCAGCTCGGCTTCGGCTTTGGCGCGGGCAATGACCTCGCGGCGTTCCTCTTCGATTTTTTCAAGTCGTTGCGCCAGTTCACGACGCACGGCTTCGGCTTGTTGGCGAATTTTTTCTGCTTTTTCGCGTTCACGGCTGGCGCGGTTGCGTTCTTTACGGATGTCATCAAGCAGCTTGTCGGCACGTAACTCATCTGGGTTGACCACGCTGCGAGCCGCGCTTACAATCGTTTCAGGCAGGCCCAAACGGCTGGCAATGGCTAAGGCGTTAGAACGTCCCGGCAGGCCAATGGTCAACTTATAGGTCGGGCGCAGAGTGGCAATATCGAATTCCAACGAGGCGTTCACTACACCTTGTGTGCTGTGAGCAAAGGTTTTCAGCTCGGGATAATGGGTGGCAATAAAGGCCGTGCAACCGGTTTCTAGCAAATGCTGTAGGATGGCGCGCGCCAGGGCTGCACCTTCTTGTGGGTCTGTGCCAGCGCCCAGTTCATCAAAGAGGACCAGCGTGTGGGCATTTATCTGTTTGAGAATGCGAATGATATTCGTGATGTGACCGCTAAAGGTTGACAGGGATTGCTCGATGGATTGCTCATCGCCGATGTCGGCAAATACATCCTGGAATATGCTCAGTTCTGAGCCGCTCTGGGCCGGGATGTGCAGCCCACTTTGCGCCATGAGCACCAGCAAGCCAACGGTTTTGAGTGAAACGGTCTTGCCACCGGTGTTTGGGCCGGTGATAACCACGGCCCGCACACCAGGCGGTAATTCGATATCGTTGGGAACAGCGGTGGCTACATCAAGCAGGGGATGACGCGCTTGGTACAAGCGAATTTTGGCTTGTGGAATCTGGTCAGAAAGGGTTGCTTGCGTATTTTGTGCGCTGCGTCGGGCAGAAACTTTGGGAAGGGGATGAAGTATCGGCTCGGTGGCGCGAATTTCTTCTGCATACTTGGCTTTGGCAAAAGCCAGGTCAATTTGCGCCAAGGCTTCGATGCCGGGTAACAATTCGCCCGCGGCTGCACCGACTTGAGCAGAGACTTCGGCCAAAATACGAAGGATTTCATTGCGCTCTTCCAGTTGTTTTTCACGATATTCGTTGTTTAACTCAACGACTGCCAAGGGTTCAACGAACAGGGTAGCGCCGCTGGAGGATTGGTCATGCACAATGGCTTTGATTTGGCCCTTAAATTCTGCACGCAGGGGAATCACATAGCGACCTTCGCGTTGGGTAATGATGGAGTCTTGCAGCATAGGCGCAGTTGCGCTGTCGGTAAGATAGCGCTGTAAACGCCCCATCAGGCGCTCATGCGCTATGCGCAATTCCTTGCGGATGGCTGCCAATTTCGGGGAGGCCGAATCTGGCACTTCGCCTCGGTCATTCACCGCACGCGAGATGGCATCTACCAGGCCAAGGGGTGAAGGTAATGCCAAGGCAAGCTCGGCCAGGCGGGGGTAGAGGTAGGTAATCGGTTCGGCAGGATGGGCCTGTGACTTGGTTGTACGACGGGTTGGCGATGCGGAATCTGTCGATGCAACAGCCGTTTTGCGCGCTTTTTCGAGTGTTTTTTTGAGTTCACGACACGCAATGAGTGTCGATTTGATGTCAAGCAAATCTTTGGGCTCTAATACACCCCCCCGCCGCGCCAATTCAACTTGTGGACGAATATCGTGCGCTCCGCCAATCCCGACAGCATGCACCGAAAGCAAATGCCGAGCCTCGGTCGTCTCTTGTAGGAGCGTCAACGCGAGGTCATACGAATCGGTCGGCTGCAAAGCAAGCGCTTGTTCGCGCGAGGCAGAAAACTCGCAATGCGCGGCCAAGCGTTCCAACACTTTTGGGTATTCCAAAACCATCAGGGTTTTCGAGTCCATCGCAATCTTTCGTCCTCAAACATGCCACAACAGATGCAAAAACAAAACCCGACCGGGCACCTTTTCCCCAACTGGGTAGATGGAGGGCAGAATTGCCGTTCAAACATCGCTCGAATGGATAAAAAACGGCACCACGGGGTGACAAAACACGCCCTGGTGCCGTTTTATGCTGAAGTGAGAAAAGTTACCTCTCCTAATTTTGTACAAAAATCAGGTGAGTGTTCACTTTGTTTGCTATTTTTTCGGCACAATGGTCACCTTACGATTTGGCTCTTCACCAATCGATTCGCTGGTGACTGCAGGGTGGTCTCGCAATTCCAAGTGAATGATGCGCCGTTCGGCCGAGGACATCGGTTCTAACACCTGACGTTTGCCGGTTCGAATGGCCTGTTCAGCGATACGACGCGCCAACTGACGCAATTGGCGTTCACGGCGGGCGCGATAGCCTTCTACATCTACCACGACTTGCACCCATTTATCGGCTTCTTTGCTAATAATCAGGGCAAGGATATATTGCAACGCGTTCAGTGTTTCGGCACGGCGGCCAATCAGAATACTTAGGTCTTCTCCACGAATGTCCACCAGGAGCGGGACTTCCCCTTCGAGGTCGGCCTCGCCATAACGGGTGCTAACCCGGGCGTTAATTTTCATCCGGCTCAGCAGGTCGCGCGTCGTTTGAGCAGCAAATTCCAGTAAATGCTCGGCCACCGGCGAAGAAGCAACGAGAGTTGAGGAGGTGGCCTCCACAGCCGGTGCAATCTCGCTTGGCTTAAGTGTCAGACGTACCCGCACCTGACGCGCGCCAAAGCCTAAAAAACCCTTAGAACCCTCGTCCAGAATATCTACAACAACTTTATCGGATGAAACGCCCAACTGCTCTAGGCCACGCGCAACGGCTTCTTCTACGGTAGGAGCGATTATTTCCAATGTAGTTCGTTCCATGGGTCCTCTTCATTTGCCGGTTTTTTTAGCAGGAGTAGTAGACTGCGCAGGATTGCCAAACAGATTGCTCCAGTTCACTTTGCCTAAAGCAGCATATTGTAGAATGCCAATGATATTACTGGCAATGAGATAGACGGCCAAGCCAGAAGCAAAGTTGAGAGAAAAATAAAACAACATCAATGGCATCATGATGCTCATTTGTTGGTTCATGATGGCCGTCTGGTCGTTGGGATTGGCCGGCGGGGTCATGGTGAGTTTGGTTTGGATGTAAGTGGTCAGGGCAACAATAATCGCCAGAACCGGAATGCCAAAAGCCAAGCCAGGGATGATGACACGCTCCGGTTGGCCTAAATCCATCCACAAGAATTGACTATTAATCGGGATGAGCGCGGAGAGACTGGCTTTGGCAGTGATGTTTTCGAGCCAAGGATAAATGCCGCGCACTAAGTCAATCATCTGCATGGGTGTGGCCGAAATGGCACGCACAATACCCTGATAAAAACCTATCAAGATGGGAAGTTGAATCAGCGTCGGCAAGCAAGACCCAAAGGGATTGATGCCTCGTTCTTGATAGATGCGCATTTGTTCTTGTGCCAGCTTTTCTTTATCGTTTTTGTATTTTTCTTGGATTTTTTTCCACTCTTCAGAGGCCATTAATTCTTGCATGGCCGCACCAGATTTAATTTGCTTGGCCATGATGGGATGCGTAGCAATGCGAATGAGAAGAGTGAACAAGATAATAGAAATGCCGAAATTACCAATTAACGCATAGATGAAGAGTAAGATGTTGGTAAACGGGGTGACAATCAGCAAATCCCACATGGTTTCATCCTATCGTGCAGGGGTAAAGGTCCATTTTTTGGCGCCGTTTTGGTCGTAAGCGACCATCAGGAACTGCGAGCCCATCGGTGCAACAACAATCATATCATTGACCAATAAAGGCGCGGTGTAGATTTTGTTTTTCTCGAAGTTATCTTGCCATTTGGGTGCACCGCTCAGGTCCAATGATTGCACACGTCCCAACTCGGTTACGTAAACAATCTGCTCTGCCAGCACAAGCGGACCGGCCACAATCGCGCCTTCTTCGTCACGGAACCATTGCACCTCGCCGGTAGCGGCATCCAGAGCATAAAATTTGCCT
This sequence comes from Anaerolineae bacterium, assembly GCA_003130845.1. Lineage (GTDB taxonomy): Bacteria > Chloroflexota > Anaerolineae > Anaerolineales > Villigracilaceae > UBA5195. Next base: position 10,834 of record QEXW01000061.1, on the reverse strand, counting down.
GCATGCCCAAAGACAGTGCCAATGTAGAGTGTGCCATCACGTAAGCCAGGAGTACCCCAAATGCCGCCTTCCAGCGTTTTTACCCATTTCAGGTTGCCGGTAGCGGCCTCGATGGCGTGCAACTTACCAGAGAGCGTACCAATGTACAGGATGCCATCTACTAAAGCCGGCGCGCCAATGATGCCATTCTCCAGGTCTTTGCTCCACAATGTTTCGCCGGTTTTGGGATCAAGACAATAGAGCATGTGGTCAAGCGTGGCCAGGTACACATTTGTTCCATCGGTGACGGGTGCAGTCCACAAGGCATGCTCGGACAGTTTTTTGGCCCAACGTTGACTGCCAGTTAAGTCGAAGGCGTAGAGATAACCATCCCCGGCCGGAGCAAAAACGGTATCGTTGAACAGGAGTGGCCCGGCCAGCCAAGGCTTGGTGCCTTCAAAAGACCACACAATCGCAGCCTGCGAGGCATTGACCGCATAGAGAGCGTGACCGGTGGAAGAGGCGCTTCCAACGATAAACAAGTCATTGGGAGCCAGCGCTGGCGGCGCATAAAAGCTCATACGTCCATCGAATTCTAATGGGAAGCGTAAAGGCATCACTTTGCCAGACAGGTTAGCAGTCAATTCGGTGCCGGTTTGGGCTTGTACAATGTATACGTGACTGCTGCTGGAAAGATAAATCTTGTCCCCATCGGTCGAAAGCCCTGGCCAGTTGGTCGCCGGGGGGGCGCCACATGCGCTCAAGGCCAGGGTGAGTAACATGAACAACACAAACAAAAGTAGGCGATTGAACTTCATCGAAACTCCTAAGGAACGGGGTCGTACCCGCCCGGATTGAACGGATTGCAGCGCAGAATGCGCCAGATAGCCATCAACCCGCCCTTCAGCGCGCCATATTTATAAATGGCCTGATAGCCATAATGAGAACAAGAAGGATAAAACCGGCACGTGTTAGGCGGCATGGCTTTAGAGAGAGTCATTTGATACAGCCGGATGAGCGCCAGCAACGGCAAACGAGGCCAGTTGCCAGGTGTACGCGGCAAATCGCGCAAAGCAGGTTCGTTGGGATATTCATTCGGTAAATAATGTTCAGCGCACATGGTCAGATGTTTCGTGCTTGAGTAACCCTGCCCGCCGCAACAAACCTTGCAGCGCGGTCTGAATTTCCTGGAAAGGCGCCTGCAGGACAGGCGCGCGTGCGATGAGAATCAAGTCCCAGCCGCTAGGGAGCTGTGACAAAAGCGGGCGTATGGATTCGCGCAACAGGCGTTTGGCGCGGTTTCTATGCACAGCCTTGCCCATCGAGCGGCTAGCACTGACGCCAACACGGAGCGATGGCTCATCCTGCGACCGAACGGTAACCAACACAACAAGCGGGTGCGCGTAAGACTTTCCTTCACTTCGCACCCGCTTGAAATCGGTAGACCGGGTCAAGCGAAAGCGGCGCTTCACCGGCAACTCACACGAAACATCTGGCAAGTACCAGGGGCAATGGCCCCAGCACGCCTTACCAGCGAATCCGCTTGACGTGATTGTTCGACTTCACCGTCAGTTTATAACGACCGCGCTGGCGGCGACGGCGTAATACTTCACGCCCATCAGCAGTGGAATTGCGTGAACGGAAGCCATGCACACGCACCCGGCGGCGAATTTTCGGTTGATATGTACGCTTGGTAGCCATTCCTTTACCTCGTGCAATGAAAGATAATGACCGCTTTCCTGGATTTGAATAGAACCTGGCTGGGAACGATCCTCGGCACACAATTTGCCGGGTCTCTCCCGGTCAGCGGCTTGAGCAAAACAAAAAGCAGGCCGTTCAAATGCTTGAGCGGCACGCCATTATACCGTAAAGTTAGGAAATCTAGAAGGAGATTTTGGCACACACCGCAAAGCACTGCCTGGTTTCTAGTCACCGCACAGTTTTTCTGAAGAAAGCCCAGAAAAATCCCGCGTTTTCGGCGTGCATCCATGTCCCAAAAACCAAAGTACCGAATGGCTAGCATGGTTTTTATATCTGCCAAAATCGTTATAAAACATTAACATTTTCTTGATAGTGTTTGATACACCCCTAGATTACAATCCTGTACATGTCAAAGATGTCACACCTAAAATTCAACGACTCTGCACCGGATGTTGAACTTCTCACCGTCGAAGGGCAACCTATCCGGCTTTCCACCCTGTGGCAGAACCGCGTGCTGGTGCTAGCCTTCACGCGCCATTTTGGGTGTCCACAATGCAAGGAGATGGTGGACACCCTCATTCAATACAAACCGGAAATGGCTGCCAAAGGCCTTTCCCTGGTCATTGTCACCCAAGGGACTCCCGAAGCCGCCAAAGCCTTTTGTGCAGAGCGTGCGCCTGGCGCCATCTGCTTGGCTGACCCGCAACGCGTAGCCTATCGCGCTTATGGCTTGGGGCGCGCCTCGCTCTGGCAATCCATTTTGTCGCTGCGCGTCTGGCGCTCAAACCGCAAACTTGCGCGCGAAAAGGGTTGGAAGGCCGAATTGCCACCAGCCGGACAAGATGCCATGCAGATGTCTGGCACGTTTATCATCGGCCCCGATGGCAAAATCCGCCTGCCCTATTATTATGATGATATTGCCGATCATCCACCGGTTGACCTGCTGTTGCGCGGTGTGATGGGCATGGACTGGGGCATGCCATTGGAGTCACCTATTATGGGGGGAGCAAAATCAACATGAGTTTGGCATTTTATCTAGCATTCAAAGAAATCTGGCGCAACAAAGGGCGCTTTTTGCTGGTTAGCCTAGTGATTGCGCTCATCACTTTGCTCGTCTTATTCATCGCTGCGCTGGGTGAGGGATTGGGAACGAACAACCGTGAATACATCTCCAAGCTAGATGGGCAATTGGTAGTGTTTTTGGAAAAATCGGACTACATCATCTCGGCCAGCCGATTGCGCCAATCCACCTTACGCGCGGTGCGCCGTGTAGAGGGCGTAGAAGATGCCGGCCCCATCTCCACCTCCAGCACGGCCATCCTGTTGCCTCCTGGCAGCAAGAACGAGGTGCTCAAGGTTTCTCTGCTGGGCGTAGAAGCCGGTCGGCCAGGCTTCCCGCAACTGACCGCCGGGCGCACGTTTCTCTCGGCGACTGCGCGTGAAGTGATTGTAGACCAACGTGTGTTAGACCGTACCGATATCCAAATTGGAGATACTATCACCGTTCGTTCCACCCAAGGCGTGGAGGACGAATTTTACGACCTGAAAGTGGTCGGCACAACCAGCGGGCAAGCATATTTCTTCCAGCCTTCGATCTTCGTCACGCCCTCCGTGTGGGAAAAAATACGCCCGAAATCCGATGCCGAATTAGGGAACACCGTAGCAGCCATCAACATCATCGTTGTGCGCCTAAAAGACTCAACGCAGATAGAACAGATGAAAGAAAAATTGCTGAGCAGCGTCAAGAATATCGAGGTGGCTGACATCCAAACCACCATTAATAACATCCCCGGCTACTCGGCGCAGCAAGGCACCGTGCAAACCCAGGGCGGGTTCACGCTACTCATTGGTATTTTGGTGATTGGCGGATTTTTTCAAATTCAAGTGTTGCAAAAAGTACCGCAAATTGGTGTATTAAAAGCGATTGGTGCCTCCAATCCGGTCGTCGGTGCGGCAGCAGTGATTCAGATTTCGCTGGTAACAGCCTTTGGTGTGGCCATTGGCGGCCTGCTGACGTATCTGTTCTCACTTGGCTTTCCTCCTACGGTGCCGCTCTTCTTCAACGGTGCGGCCTCTGCGCTGGCACTCGTTGCCCTTTTGCTGATAGGCCCTCTCGGTGGGTTGGTCTCAGTAATTTACGCAGTGCGCATTGAACCACTCAAAGCATTGCGCCTTTCATAGGAGAAAGCATGAGTGTTATCGTTACACATCCCATTCAAAACATCATCGCAGAAAAACAAAGCGAGGCCAAACCGATTGCGCTTGAAGTGCGTAACGTCGTTAAAACCTTCCTCACCGATACCGGGCCAATCAATGCGGTCGATGACGTCTCGTTTAGCGTGCGGCAAGGGGAATTCGTAGCGCTGGTTGGGCCGAGCGGGTCAGGAAAAACCACCATGCTCTCCATCTTAGCAGCCTTGCTCACCCCTACCAGTGGTCAAGTGCTGATTGATGGCCAGGACCTGGCCCGCATGAACGAACGTGAACGCGTACGCCTGCGCCGCGAGAAAATTGGCTTCACATTTCAATCGAACAACCTGATTCCGTTTCTCAACGCACTCGAAAACGTTGAACTCATGTTGCGCCTTAACAACCGACTAGACAAAGCCGGGCGGATACGCTCGGCCGAACTGCTTGCCCGCTTGGGACTGGGTGAGCGCCTGTACAATTTGCCCAGTCAAATGTCGGGCGGTCAACAGCAACGGGTAGCAATTGCCCGCGCCCTCATTCACTCACCAACCGTTGTGCTGGCCGATGAGCCAACCGCCAGCCTAGATACTGAACGCGCTTTTCAAGTCGTACAAACCTTTGCTGCTCTCATTCACGAGAATGACCGCGCCGGCATCATGGTCACCCATGACCTGCGTATGTGTCAATACGTTGACCGTGTTTTGCAAATGCGCGATGGGAAACTGGTGCGCATCTACGAGACGCGCGCAGAAATCCTAGCATTAGCACAAGGAGGCGAGCATTAAAGCATTAGTCCATCTGAGAATAAACGAATTGGCAAACCATCAATCTTCCAAAATCCCATCTACTTTATTGTGAGTACAAAACCATGAAACCTTTTCTGACCTTCGCCATGATTTTATTGTTAAGTGCCTGTGTTCCCACCGTGCCCCCACTGGTACCTACGGAAAGCAAGGAAATCTCTGCCTCTGCAACGACAGTTCCCCCTCAGACGGAAACACCCTCTTCAAATGCGACACTCACCGCCACACAACTCTCGCCACCCTTATCACAACCCACCCTGCAAGCCACTTCGCGCGGCGATGAGTTGATGGCCAGCGACCCGGCAAGTGTGCAAATTGGCCAAGGAAGACCCGTCCTGTTGGAATTCTTCCGCTATACCTGACCAGTCTGCCGTGCCATGGCGCCCATGGTGCATGGGCTAGAAGCAAAATACGCCGGTCAGATTGACTTCTTCTTCCTCGATGCAAGTGACCCTGCCACGAGCGCTTTGCAACGCGAATACGGCTTTCAGTATCAACCCTATTTTGTGTTATTAGATAAATATGGGCAGGTCGTAAAACGTTGGAATGGTTTCGTGCGCGAGCAAGAATTCGAAGCTGCGTTTGAGAGCGTGCTGAAATAACGCAGCCTTGTATTACGCGCCGCCATCACCATAAAACGATGGGTCAGTAGGTGTTTGACCACTGGGGTCATGCACCCAAACCCAATCCCCCTCCTTGGCCCATAAGAACAACCATTTGGCATCACCCACCGATAAGTTGACACAGCCATGTGAAGCAGGATAACCAAACATGGTCCCCCAATAAGCGCCATGCAAAGCACGCGCCTTATCAAAATACATCGTCCAAGGAACGTTCTCTAGATAGTAAAAATCAGAGCGGTCGGCCTCGAACGCGCCTTGCATATTTTCGGTTTCCAATTTTTTGTAAATCGGGAACAAGCCCGGACGGGTGTAAAACGGTTCTACGCCGGTCGTAACCAGTGTAGCAAACACCAAGCGCTTGGCATCATACACCGCCAGGGTTTGCTCGGCCAGGTTCACTTCAATCCAACGGTCATTGGTAACTCCCTGCGGAGGAATTGCCTTGGGTTGAACAACCCCAATCAAACGGTCTTCCACCCATTCATCGGGGCCAATCAGCACCCACTCTACCCCTTCAATGTTCTGGCGCGAATAAACTTGCACCACATCAAAACGTGCCAGGGTGCGCAAAGCAGGCCTGAACCGCCCAGGTTGAGCATACACCGGCGCGCCGGAGGGATGAATCACCCAGCCAAACGCATTGCGCGGCGTTGCCTGAAATTCCAGGCCTTGAAAGGAACTAGCAACCTGGGCTGTTGAACCATCGCCCGGCATGTAATTGCCCGAAGGAAGCAAAAAATAAGTTCCCTGCCGCTCGGTGTCAATGCGCGAGGTGTACACGACGTATAACAAGCGTCCAGGCGGCAAGATGCGGGTTGCGCCTCGGCGCTCGATAGCGGCTTCCAGCGAGGGATAAAACCCCGTGCCGGTGGTATTATCCACTTTGTAGTACCGATACGGCAAGACATTCAATGAAGGGTCAGGTTTGAGCGCCGGTAAAGAACGCGGCGGATATTCAAGCCCGAGTTGCGCCATTCGGGTCAGGGTCACCGAGGGGCCCAACGGAACGCAATCACCAAAGGATTCAGGATACACGCCCGGTGCACACAGCACCGCGCCGCTGTTGGTTTCTGGCAAAAGCACAGATTCTGCCGCAACCCAACGCGGCGGGATGTAGGAAAACAACAGAAGCAGTACCGATACGAGTAAGAAACGCCGTTTCATAAAGATTACAATCAGGAATGTAAATTATACCTGTGAACACCTGATTGTGGTGCTTCAAACCAAATGGAAAGCATAGAAAAACCGTTGACGAAATCGCAGTTCTGCTATACAATCACGCCCGCCACAAAACCAAACGGGCCCATAGCGCAGTTGGGAGCGCGTCTCAATGGCATTGAGAAGGTCGGGGGTTCGAATCCCCCTGGGTCCACACAAGCAAGCAGGACAGGCTTTTGCCTGTCCTGCGCCTAAAAGCCAAGGCAGGAGTAGTAGGTCATCCCATCAGCGAGTTGGGAGAGTGAGGTGGAAGCCCAACACAGCGCCCCAGGGAGCGCCTTTGAGACCGAACTCGCCTGTCCTCCTCTTTATGGAAAGCTGCGCCGGGGAAAGCGAACCGTTTCGCAGGTAGTCGGCGCCGGGATTGCCCGTTATCGCATCTCAAAGCGGCAATGCAAGCATTGGCTTGTGTTGCAAACCGGGTGGTACCGCGGAGCGTCCCTTCGTCCCAGGATGGCGAGGGACGTTTTTGTTTATGTTCCTACCATGCAATAGCCAACCCGTTATCCGTAAACCGGATGACCAACTCCCATCACAAGGAGCAAGAATGAGCAAACCCTACGCACCCAAAGAAATCGAACCCAAATGGCAAGCCCGCTGGGAGGCCGACGGGCTATACCATGCCGACATTGACGAAAGCAAACCCAAACACTACGCCCTGACCATGCTCCCTTATCCGAGCGGCGACTTGCACATTGGTCACTGGTATGCCATGACCCCCTCGGATGCGCGCGCCCGCTTTATGCGCATGAAAGGCTACAATGTCATGTTCCCGATGGGCTTCGATGCCTTTGGCCTACCCGCCGAAAACGCTGCCATCAAGAGCGGCATTCATCCGATGGTGCGTACCCGCCAGAACATCGAACGGATGCGCAAGCAACTTCGCTCAATGGGTGCGATGTTCGACTGGCGGCGCGAAATCGTCTCTTGCGAACCAGATTATTACAAATGGACTGAGTGGTTCTTCATTCAACTGTACAAGCATGGCCTGGCGTATCGAAAAAAAGCCCCGGTAGATTTCTGCCCCAATTGCAATACCACCCTGGCGCGCGAACAAGTATGGGGCGAAGACCGGCATTGCGAACGCTGTAACACGCCCGTCATCAAAAAAGACCTAGAGCAATGGTTCTTTAAGACCACCCAATATGCCGAAGAATTGTTGCGCTACGACGGCATTGATTGGCCAGAGCGAGTGCGCGTGCTGCAAACCAACTGGATTGGACGTTCCGAAGGCGCTTCTGTGATTTTCAAAACCGAAAGCGGCGAGGACATCGAAATCTTTACCACCCGACCCGATACGCTGTGGGGCGCTACCTTCATGGTCATGTCCCCCGAACACCCGTTGGTCGAATCGTTGACCACACCCGAACAACGCGAAGCCGTACAAGCCTATCAATTGCAAGCCGCCCGCCAAAGCGACATCGAACGCGAGGCTGCCGATAAAGAAAAAACCGGCGTCTTCACCGGTGGATATGCCATCAACCCTGTCAACGGTGCGCGCATCCCGGTTTGGATTGCCGATTACGTCCTGATGACATACGGCACCGGCGCCATTATGGCTGTGCCAGCGCATGATACGCGCGACTTTGCCTTTGCACGCAAATACAACCTGCCCATCATCCCGGTGATTCAACCGGAAGGGGAAGCCCCCCTGAATGGCGAAACCATGACCGAAGCCTACACCGGTGGCGGCGTGATGGTCAACTCTGGGCCGTTCAACGGAACCCAAGTCAATGACAAAAAAGGCCGCGAAAATCCCGGCATTTTGGCTGTAGCCCAATGGCTGGAGCAGAAAGGCATCGGCAAACTGGCTGTCACCTATAAATTACGAGATTGGCTGATTAGCCGGCAACGCTATTGGGGCGCGCCCATCCCGATGATTTATTGTGACAAGTGCGGCTGGAACGCAGTCCCAGAAGACCAACTGCCCGTCTTATTGCCTGAAGATGTGGAATGGCGGCCAACCGGCGAAAGTCCGCTCAAATTCCACCCCACCTGGAAGCATACCACCTGCCCAGTCTGTGGCGGCCCAGCGGAACGAGAAACCGACACCATGGATACCTTCATGTGTTCCTCCTGGTATCACCTGGGCTACCTTTCACCCTGGCGCAAAGATGTGCCGTTTGATGAACGTGAATACAACTACTGGATGCCCGTAGATACCTACACCGGTGGTATCGAACATGCCACCATGCACCTCATTTACACACGCTTCTTCCACAAAGCCTTGCGCGATATGGGCATCACCCAAGGCAACGAGCCCATGCTGCAATTGCGCAACCAGGGCATGGTGCTGGGTGAAGATGGCGAAAAAATGTCCAAAAGTCGCGGCAATGTGGTCGCACCTGATGAATTGGTCGAACGCTACGGGGCCGATACGGTGCGCGCTTACCTGATGTTCTTTGCCCGCTGGGATATGGGCGCCCCCTGGGATAGCCAAGGCATTGAAGGCACAGCCCGCTGGCTGAGAAGAGTTTGGATGCTGTTCACCGATGAAAACCAACCAGGCACAGCCTCCGCTGAAACCTTGCGCCACCTGCGCCGAAAAACACATCAGACCTTGCGCAAAGTCACGCGCGATTTCGAAAACTTCGAGTTCAACACCATCGTTTCCGCGCTGATGGAACTACTCAACGAGATGTATAAAGCGCGGGAAGCCGGCGCAGCAGGTACGCCTGCCTGGAGCGAAGCGCAAGAACTGTACTTAAAAATGATGGCGCCCGTGACCCCCCATATTGCCGAAGAACTGTGGAGCGAAGTGTTGGGGAAGCCATATAGCATTCACTTACAGGCATGGCCCACAGTGGACGAAGAAGCAGCCAAAGAAGACGAAATCATCATTCCGGTGCAGGTCAACGGTAAACTGCGCGAGCGCGTCACCTTATCTATCGAAGCAAGTGAAGATGACATCCGCACCGCCGCCCTAAACGCCGTTGCACCTTACCTGGAAGGCCGCCAGCCGAAGAAGGTGATTGTTGTGCGCAAACAGTTGGTCAATATCGTCATCTAACCCCTTCTTCGCGGCTCATTCAGTGACAGTCACTGTGCAAGTGGCTGTCACTTTTTTTATCCACCTTTCATTTTGGTAATCATATTGCAATCCCCCGGCAACTTTCCTGCAATTGAAGGGCCTCTTGCCTGCCTCTACAATGCAAACGTGAGTTGAGAACCAGGTTCTAGCGAAACGCATTGACCACCCATAAACGCTCAACACCTATGTTTGCCATACAGGCATGTAAGCCGGTGCTGCAGGGATTTTAAACATCTTCCACTCAGCCGGTTTCTATCCGTTATGCATCATCAGGCTTCCCAATTTGCAATTGAAAGGAGAATTCCCAAAATGAAGGCTAAGCCCCTGTTCCACATCTTCACGTTAATGCTCTTGCTGACCTCTGTGATTGGTGTTTGGCAACACGCCCGTGCCAGCGCCAGCATCATGACCGAATCGGGCATTTCCATCATCACCCGCGACCTGTCGGTGTGGAACGCCACGTACTTCGGATATGTGAACGCCAGCACCTATGAACGTTGGCAATTCACATTCACCGAGCCGCATGCTTTCAAAGTCACCGTCACACCCATCAGCGGTGACCTGATTCCTCTGCTCACCTTGCTGGATGCAAGCGGCACCCCCCTGGCAGAAGCCACCGGGTCGCTCACCAGTACCCAACCGGCTGGCAACTATGCCATTCAGGTTCAACCGGCTTCGGGCAGCGGCTACTACATGATGACCTTCCGCGAGATGGAAATGCCTCCCACCGAAACGCCTGTCCCAACGGAAACGCCCCTGCCTACAGAAACCCCTCTGCCTACCGAAACGCCTCTGCCCACCGAAACGCCTGTGCCGACTGAAACAGTCCCCACAGGTCCTTCGGTCACGACGAGCGTCCTGCCAACAAGCATCCTGCTAGGGCAAAGTTCTACCGCTACCGTCCGCTTGAACAACATTCCAACCGGCGGCTATAGCAGCGCGGAATTTGTCTGTTCCTTCAATCCGGCGCTCATTTCCATCAGCAACATCGTCATAACTACCTTGTTCGGCACCGACCCAGCAGTCGCTATCAACGGCCCTCAAGATGGTAGATTCATTGTAGCAATTGCCGGCAGCAACGGCCAAAAAGCCCAAATTGGTGGAAACGTCTTCACGTTCGACGTGCTAGGACTACAAGCCGGACAAACCAATATCGAATGCACCGCACGAGTCTCGACCGGAACAGGCGTATTAACTACTATCCCCTCCGTTGGTGACCGTTTGACGATAGAGAACCCACTCACCGAGACGCCGCCACCCACCGAAACACCTATCCCCACCGAAACCCC
>QEXW01000060.1 GCA_003130845.1 Anaerolineae bacterium | reverse complement strand
TGATTGGGAACGGCTTGAAGCAATGGATGATGAGAATATTGATTTGTCCGATATTCCCGAATTGACTCCAGAAATGTTTGCAAAAGCCGTAGTCAAGCGTGGTTTGAAAGTGAAAGAGAATAAAGCCCAGTTGACAATTCGGGTTGACCAGGATGTTTTGACGTGGTTCAAATCGCAGGGGCGCGGGTATCAAACGCGCATCAATTCCTTGCTTCGAGCTTACATGGAAGCGAATGTTAAGCATCAAAATTCGTCTGGTCAGCAAGCGCAACGGTAAAGGGCATAGGTTCTGGTCAGTCAAAACGCGCCCAACATTGCGTGCAGGCGGACGGGCGGGGGCGTTGCCCCGCCCCAGGAGATTCAGCCCCTTCGAGCGTTTTCTACCTTTGGCTTTTTCCCGCCAACTCCCCCGCCCGCCGCTGACGCTTGCCGTTGTGCCGCTCGGTGCGGACAAGGCCATCATACACAACGGCAGGTTGGTGAATGAAATGCAAAGTCGCAATCGTCTCTCTTCTTGTTCTTCTGTTTCTCTCAGCATTCAGTCAAAACCCACGCCCTTTGTTCGCCCTCCCGCTTCCCGAAGGGCGCACCTATGACCAGGCGCACGACAGCGGCTTCATTGATTGGAGTGGGCCGGTGGGGTATGTTGATCTCAATCACAAGGACGGGATTTGCCCAAGCGGCTGCGTGGAGCAGGTGACGCGCATTTCCAACGGCGGCACGGTCAGCGGGGCGTTTGCGCCTGTGGATGTTGCCTATTTTGAAGTGATGGTAGCGTTCACACACAACAGCGGGGCGGGGACGGCGGTTCTCAATGCCTGCGGTTCTTCGGCGGCGTGGTATTTGTATGTGGGACCGGGCAGCGGCTTGCCCGGATTCGTGAGCATGTCCGTTCCTGTGCCGTCGGGCTGCACGTCCTGGTCGCTTTCGGCTTCAGGCGGGTATGTGGATTTCCGTTCGGTGGATGCAAATTACGTTTCCCCACCGCCGCCGGTCTCCACAAATACGTTTACCCCGATTCCAACGGCAACGTTCTCCCCTACGGGGACGATGACTCCATCTCCAACAGAAACTGAAACTGCAACACCAACAGTAACCGAAACACTCGCTCCTGGTGTAACACCGTCTGATACGCCCACGCCATCCCCTGCGGGGACGATGTCGGATACGCCCTCGCCTACTTCGACTACGCTCAGTACAAGCACGTTTACCAGCACACCGAGCCAGACTTTGCCGCCGGGGATCACGCCTTCGGAGACGCCCGTTCCAACCAACACGCCTGTATTGCCAGTTTGGACAAATACTTCCGCGCCGCCATCATCGGGCGGCGGGCAGGGCGGAAGCGGCGGCTTCGTCTTGCCAACGGCGACGTTCACACCAACGCCGTTTTTTCTGCCTACACCCACAGACACCCCGCACGTGACCCTTGACACTTCGCACATGACCCCCAACCTGGTCGAAACGGCGCGGGTGATGATTTTCGGCACGGCCACGCCTACGCCAACGCCGAAACCTGTTGGTGGGGCAGGCAAAACGGGTTCGGGCTTTCCCTGGTGGCTGATTCTGGCAGGCGGAGCGGCGGCTTATACAGTTGGCAAGCGCAGGCAAATCGCACAGGGCGTGAGCAATTATCGGATGAAAATCCGCGAGCGCAAAAGAGTGGAAGAATGCGCTGCGCCAACACCGGCGCACGGCACGGCTGAAGCGGCGGACAAGAAGGAAAGGGTTGAGCGCGGAATAAACGCCGTCCAAAACGCGAATGCATGGCTGGCGGAAGAGAAAGTGATTGAGCCGGAGCTTCGCCGATTGCACATTTTGAATGCATGGGAGCAAGCAGATTACTGGCGGCGTTTCCCCGGCGGCACGGCGGAAGACCTGACGGTGATTGAAGGCATCGGCCCAAAAGTGCAAAAGGTTTTGCAAGAGAATGGCTATCGCACGATAGCTGACCTGGCGAGCGCCGACCCGGCAAAGCTTAAGGGATTGCTGCAGGAACAGAAATGGCACTTTATGGATCCTACCTCCTGGGTGCACCAAGCGCGACTGGCAGCAACAGGCAACCAAAAGGGGTTACAGGCTTTGCAGAATGAACTCAAAGGAGGGCACGGACCGCTGCCGCAAGGAACGGAAGAGAACCTCATGCAGAGGCTGGTGGAATTGGAAGAGATTGCCGAAAATAGGCGCTTACCCACCAGGGTTCTAGACGGCGTGGACTCGGTCAGCGACGTGCTCTCGATCGGCGGCAATCTGGTCTATGCGGCGACCAGCTGGGAAGCGGCAAAAAAGGCGGGGGATGTGGGCGATGCGCTCGGCATCTTTGGTGGGATTGCGCAGATTGCAAAGTGCAGTAAGTTCTTCGGGCAAGGGTTCCGCAGTGTACTCCAAAATGCATCCAATATTGGTAGAGGCGTCTCCTTCCTGGGCAAGGTCAGCGGCGTGCTCTCGATTGTGACGGGGGCGTTAGGGGCATATGGCGGATATACGGAAATACGCGAGTCGCTTCAAGATGGGCAGGCAGATGAAAAAACTGCGGTTGGTTGGTTGAATCTGATAGCTGGTGTACTGGCTACCGGTGGAGGTATTGCTCTTCTGATACCTGGCGCTCAACCAATAGCCGGAATTGCGTTAGGAATCAGTGCGGTATTGAGCGGTGCGGCAACAGTCATAGAAAACTGGGGTTGGATTACTTCCACCTTGCAAAACACAGTGCAGGTATGGCGAGAGAATTTCCATCAAGTGGGGCAAATCATTGAGAAGGTCAAGCGCATCGTGCGCGAAAGAGCGGCAGATGCAGTGGAGCGCGGTGGGCAGGCGCTGGCAAGCGGTGTGGAACGCGCCGGAGAGCGGTTGGCAGGACTGGCAAGTCGCACGGCGGAAAATGGCGCTCAGGGCGTGGAACGCGCAACACAGACAGCTGGGCGGGCGGTACAGGCGGTTTCACAGGCCGTCAGTCGAGGAATAGAAACGGTGGGGAATGCGGCAGCACAGGGAGTACAACGGCTAACACAGGCGGTGTCGCAGAGCGTGAACATCGTTGGGCAGACGCTGGCGAAAGGGACAGAGCGTGTCACAAGCACAATCGCTTCCTGGCTCAAGCCGTTCAACCCTGGCTTGGCAAACGGGGTTGAGCACACTGGGCAATCTGTAGCACAGGCGGTATCCAATACGGCGCAGCGCATTTCAAGTACGCTTTCCCAAGCCGGGCAAGAAATTTCGAGAGTCATCCAGCGCGGAACACAGACAGTATCCTCTATGGTGAGGCAAGCCGGACAGGCGGCGGGTAATGCCGTTGCGCATGTTGGTCAGGGAATAGCCAATGGTGTGCGGCAGGCGGGGCAGGCGGTTTCAAGCGGCGTGCAGAAGCTGACACAGACGGCATCTTCTGCCGTCAAATCCTGGACATCTTCGATAAGCAGCTGGCTGAGGAGGCCGTGATGAAGAAAATCAAAATCGAATTCGAGTGGTGGTGGCTGTGGATACCGGTGGTGATATTTAGTTTTTTCAAGATGATGGATTTCAACAAATCATCACTCTTCTTATCAGGACTATATATGTCTTTATTCCTTCTCGCCTCGCTAGGGATAGGGTTTCGCCCCAGAAAACCGACGGTAATATACTCTCACTTGAACACAATGTTACGTCATCTTTATTGGATTGTAAGTGGAGCGGCGCTTGTTCTACTTTGGAGCGCTTTCGGTGAGACAGCGTCAGGTCTGGACATCCCAGGTTGGCTGGCTTTTGTTCTGTTTCTCGGTGTCATGGCACTTATGGGATTATCTGTTGTCTACTTTCTTTACTGGTCCTTGCCCTATAGTCGGAAGCGTAGTGGGATTGCGGCAGTGGATGCGGCGATTGAGCGCTATCGCAAGCCGGGGGAACGCATTGACTGGCAGTGGATACCGGATATGGTGATAGAGAAGAATCGCTATCGTGCAGTTGTGTATTTGACAGGGGGGCTGAATGCACCGCTGGCATTTGACTTGCACGGAAAAGTAATTCGAGATGAAGCGCTCATGAACAAAATTGTGCAGTGCGTCAAAATGGCTGGGAATATAATGCATCCAGAGAGGATCAATTGGCGTGCAGATGCCTACAAAAACACTCAAAAAGCAATACGACTTGGGCACAAGGCGTTGCGAAAGTGGTCGCGTTTGTTTGGGGGATTGCCAGTGGAGTATGCAGGAGAGGTGGAGTGGTTACGGCGAGGTTTAGAGATGTGGCTTGAGTCTGCAGAAGAGATGTGTCATTATTGGTATCTGGAAGCAGAGTATGGAATGAGACAAAAAAATACTCAGATGAAAGAAGTACGCTATGAAGATGTAGAATGGTTGAATAGGCAAGTGAATCTCGACGAAAATAGGCTGGATAAGTGGGATCAAGTGTTTCGTGCAGTGCGCATTCTGGATAACTTTTTGGTTCGACAACATCAGTACTACACAGCAGAACGCAAGGCAATCATAAAGGTAATGGTAGACCATGAACTTACCATGAGGGATGTTCGTCGAACCAAGGAGAGAGGAGTAGTGATAGTACCGTATTTAGGGATGACGGCGGACGATCGAATGATGTGGCGTTCGCGCCTGGCATGGGTGGACGTGGTGGACAGTTGGGCAGCGCAAGGGTACACAGGCAAGGCACTGGAGGCGAAGAAGCGCGAATATCTGGAGGAGCAGGCGCGGCTGGAAGCAGAACGCGAACGGCAGGAAGAAGCGGAAAAGGCGCGCCAGCGGGAAGAACGGGCGCAAAAACGCGCTGCGCGCAAAGCGCAGCGGAAACAATAAAGAAATCGAAACACGAAAGGAGAGTGAAGGATGAGAAAGTACCTATGGTTGACCCTGTTAGGGGCGATATTGTTTGTGATTGGGGTGTTGGAGCTGGTGGCTGGTCACAGCAGCGGCTGGCAGCGCGTGGGGTTGGGGCTGGCAATCGCCCTGGGCGGAATTGCGCTTTCAAGGCAACGAGCATGACGGGCTGGTATGTGTTATTGGGGTTGGGGCTGGTGAACGTGCTGTTAGGGCTGTGGAGCCGCGGGCGCGGCTCGCCGCGCTGGTGGAAGCCCGTGCTGACTGGATTGGTGGTGACGGCTGGAGCAGTGTATGCGCTTTTGAGTGCTCGCTGAAAGGCAAATGGCGGCACAACACTGGCTGCACCTGACCGCCTTCGGCGTGGGTATGCGGCGGCGCTTTGCATAAATTTCGTGGTTTGCGGGCAAAGGCGTCCTGCATATCACGGCGGCAGGTGAGCCTTGCCGTTGGGCGGCGTCCGAACGCCGTGCAATCACAGCGGGCGCGAGCGAAAACAGTGAAAAACGCCGTTTGCTCAGTCGCGTTCGGCGAGTGAAAGTAATACCATGACAATGGTTTCCAAAGAGCCGCAACCCGTTCATGCCTTGCGCAAGGCACAAGGGAGCGCGCCGAAAAGAAGTGCGTGCGAGAGAGAATGGCAACTGCGGGCAATGGCACGGCAGGGCGGAAGCCTA
>QEXW01000059.1 GCA_003130845.1 Anaerolineae bacterium | reverse complement strand
TGAGCGAGTAATCGCCCGTGCCTGAAAAGAGGTTGTTGCTATGTTAATGCCGAAACGTGTTAAATGGCGCAAGCAGATGCGCGGCCGCCTGAAGGGCAAAGCCCTGCGCGGCGCTGAAGTAAGTTTTGGAGAATGGGGCCTGCAAGCCCTAGAACCGGGCTGGATTACCGCCCGTCAAATCGAAGCCGCCCGCCGCGCGATTGTGCGCGAAATGAAACGCCGCGGCAAAGTGTGGATTCGCATCTTCCCGGCCAAACCGTATACCCGCCGTGCGGCTGAAACCCGCATGGGTAACGGCAAAGGAAGTGTCGAATACTACGTTGCTGTGGTCAAGCCGGGCCGTGTGATGATTGAAATCGGCGGCCTGGCGCAAGAAGAAGCCTTGCGGGCGCTGAAACTGGCACAATATAAATTTGCCATCAAAACCAAAATTGTGACCCGCCACGCGGCGGGGGCAGGAGAGTAAGGAATGAAAGCGAAAGAACTCCGCGCCCTTTCTGCCAATGAAATCAAAGGTAAACTTGCGGATACCCGCGAAGAGTTGATGAAACTCCGCTTCCAGCAGGTGACCGGCCAGTTGACTGATACCAGTCGTTTGCGTGCCCTGCGGCGCGACATCGCCCGGATGGAAACTGTCCTGGCTGAAATGCAGAAGGCGACTGAATAGGAAGGTTCAAGATGAATACTCGTCGTCGTATGACTGGTGTCGTAACCAGCAACAAAATGCAAAAAACCGTTGTGGTGGAAATTTCTCGCAGTTACCGCCACCCGGTGTACAAAAAAGTCATTCACCGCTCCATGCGTGTTAAGGCGCACGATGAACTCGGTTGTCAGATTGGCGACGCCGTGCAAATCGTGGAAAGCCGCCCGCTTTCTGCCGAAAAGCGCTGGGTGGTTGAAGCCATCCTCAAGCGCGAGACCAGAACTGCCGATAGCGGTGTGGAGGTGTAGGCATGATTCAACAGGAGACTCGCCTGAAGGTAGCCGATAACACCGGCGCGCGCGAATTGCTTGTCATTCGTGTCATGGGTGGTTCAACCCGCCGCTATGGCAGCGTAGGTGATATTGTCGTTGCTACCGTCAAATCTGCCGCCCCGCAGGGTGCGGTGAAAAAAAGCGAAGTGGTCAAGGCCGTGATTGTGCGCGTTGCCAAAGAGTGGCGTCGCGAAGACGGTTCTTACATCCGCTTTGATGATAATGCCGCCGTGATTCTCGATACGGATGGTCAGAACCCCAAAGGCAGCCGCATTTTCGGCCCGGTTGCGCGCGAGCTGCGTGAAAAGGGCTTCATGAAAATTGTTTCGTTGGCGCCTGAAGTTCTCTAGGCCTGTGTGGAGTAAAACTATGAAAGTCAAAATTCGCAAAGGTGATACTGTCGAAGTCATCAGCGGCGGCTTCGAGGACAAAGGGAAGCGCGGCGAGGTGATTCGGGTGGACCCCGAGGAACGCCATGTCGTTGTCCAGGGCGTCAACATCCGCACCAAGCATCAGAAGCAGGCTCAAACCCGCCAGGGCCGCAATATCCAGCCCGGTCGCATCA
This sequence comes from Anaerolineae bacterium, assembly GCA_003130845.1. Classification (GTDB taxonomy): domain Bacteria; phylum Chloroflexota; class Anaerolineae; order Anaerolineales; family Villigracilaceae; genus UBA5195. The sequence goes on along the minus strand of QEXW01000059.1, from coordinate 19,973 downwards.
AGTTCGAAGCCCCCATTGACATCTCGAACGTTATGCTGGTTTGTCCCAAATGTGATAAGCCCACCCGCGTTGGCGTTCAGCGCACGCTGGAAGGTGAGAGATACGTCTCTCACCGTGTTTGCAAACGCTGCCAGGCTTTGATTGACTAGCATTGCCTGGACAGGAGAGCAAAAAATGAACCGATTGCAAGAACGTTATCAGAAAGAAGTTGTGCCGGCCCTGCAAAAGGCGTTTAACTATCGCAACGTGATGCAAGTGCCGCGCATTCAAAAAGTAGTTGTGAATATCGGCCTGGGTGAAGCCATTGCCAACCCCAAGGCGGTTGAAGCCGCAGTGGCTGACTTGACCACCATCACCGGTCAAAAGCCCGTGCTGAACAAAGCGCGCAAGAGCATCTCTAACTTCAAACTGCGCGCCGGTGTCACCATTGGCGCCAAGGTCACCCTGCGTGGCTATCGCATGTGGGCTTTTCTCGACCGTTTGATGAACATCGCCTTGCCGCGCGTGCGCGATTTCCGCGGCGTTTCGCCCGATTCGTTCGACGGACGCGGCAACTACACGCTTGGTTTGCGCGACCAATTGATTTTCCCTGAAATCGAATACGACAAGATTGACAAGTTGCGCGGCATGGAAATTACCATCGTGACAACTGCCGGGAATGACGAGCATGCGCGCGAAATGCTCCGATTCCTGGGAATGCCTTTCAGGAAGGAAGCATAAGTTATGTCGAAGAAGTGCATGATTTATCGTGAACAACGTCGGAAGTATCCGACCCGCGTGCGCAATCGCTGCACCCGCTGTGGCCGTCCGCGCGGTTACATGCGCCGTTTCGGATTGTGCCGGATTTGCTTCCGAGAGTTGGCCCTGGAAGGCCAGATTCCCGGTGTGGTCAAGTCCTCGTGGTAACCGGCTGGAGGTACTCAAATGAGCGTTACAGACCCGATTGCTGATATGCTGACCCGCATACGGAATGCCGTAGCGACCGGTCAGTCGCTGGTGGCGATGCCGCACTCCAAAATCAAGGCGGAAATTGCCCGAATTATGAAAGAAGAAGGCTATCTCGAATCGTTCGAGATTGTGGATGGCGAAACACCCGGCCAAAAAGTGTTGCGCATCAAAATCAAATACGTCGGCGAACGCCGCGAACGCAAGCCGGTTCTCAGCGGCTTGGTGCGAGTCAGCCGACCCGGACGGCGCATTTATACAAAAAAGCAGGATATTCCCTGGGTGTTGTCAGGCATGGGCGTAGCCATCCTTTCCACCCCCAAGGGTGTGATGACCGGCCATCGCGCACGCCAACTGAATGTTGGTGGTGAGATTTTGTGCAAGGTTTGGTAAGGAGGATTGCCGTGTCTCGTATTGGACGATTACCGATTAACATTCCGTCTGGCGTGCAAGTGGATGTGAACGGCAATGCGGTGAAGGTAAAAGGCCCCAAAGGCGAATTGCAGCGGACCTTCTCTCCTTTGGTGCAAATTGCTTTGGATAAAGGCCAAATTACCGTCACCCGTGCTTCTGACAACCCCGCCGAACGCGCCTTACATGGAACGACCCGTGCCGTGTTGAACAATATGATTTTGGGCGTGAGCAAAGGCTTTGAACGTATTTTGGAATGGGATGGTGTGGGATACCGCGCGGAAATGAGCGGCCCTAGCCTAATGCTCTACATGGGCTATTCCCACCCGGTCAAATTTGACCCTCCGAAGGGAATTTCCTTCGAGGTCGATGCCAAAACACGCCAAATCAAAGTAATGGGCTATGACAAAGAAGTAGTAGGCCAGACCGCCGCTGAAATTCGCAAAATCCGCCCGGTGGAACCCTACCTGGGCAAAGGTTTGCACTATCTCGGCGAGAAAGTTCGCCGTAAGGCTGGCAAGTCTGGGAAAGGGAAGAAGTAACCTATGGCGAAAAATACCCGTGCAGCCGCCCGCCAGAAACGCCATTTGCGGGTGCGCAAAAAAGTATTTGGCACTCCTGATTGCCCGCGCCTGAGTGTCTTCCGCAGCGTCAGCGAGGTGTATGCCCAGGTGATTGACGATGTGGACGGTCACACCCTTGTGTCGGCCTCTAGCATTGATAAAGAACTGCGTGCGAAGATGGAAGGCCTGAAGAAGACCGAACAGGCTGCCCTGGTGGGCAAAGTCGTTGCTGAACGCGCGAAAGCCAAAGGGATTGAAACCGTCGTGTTTGACCGAGGCGGTTTCCGTTACATGGGTCGTGTTAAGGCCCTGGCCGATGGCGCGCGCGAAGGCGGGCTGAAATTCTAAATCTCGATGGAGAACGCTATGTCGGAATACGAACTACCAGAACTGGATATTCAAGAACAACTCGACGAGCGCGTCATTGAGATTGCCCGCGTCGCAAAAGTTGTCAAAGGTGGCCGCCGCTTCCAATTCCGTGTTACTGTGGTGGTAGGAGATGGGCATGGCAAAGTTGGTATGGGCGTCGGCAAAGCCAACGCCGTGCCAGATGCCATGCGCAAAGCCAGTGAACGCGCTCGCAAAGATATGCGCCAGGTGTTCACGCATGGCACGACCATTCCGCACGAGGTGATTGGCCGTGTCGGCGGTGCCAAAGTCCTGCTCAAGCCAGCCTCCCCTGGCACGGGCGTCATCGCCGCCGGCGGTGTGCGTGCTGTGTTGGAAGCGGCTGGTGTGCGCGACATCTTAACCAAATCGTTGGGTTCTGCCAATGTCTTAAACGGTGTGATGGCAACCTTCCAAGCGTTGGATGCACTCAAATCCCCTGCCCAAGAAGCTGCCCGCCGTGGGAAACCTGTCGAAGAACTCATGCCCTTCTGGGAACGGAGGAAGCATGGCTAAAAAATCAGAAACCAAAACGCTGCGCGTCACGCTGGTCAAAAGCCCGATTGGCTTTCCTGAACCGCAGAAGCGCACGGTGAAGGCGCTGGGTTTGCGCCGTATGAACCAGACCGTTGAGCATGTAGATACTCCGGCGGTACGCGGAATGCTCAACGCCGTCATCCATCTTGTCAAGATTGAAGAGTAGGAGCGATGATGAAACTCCACGATTTAACCCCCAATCCAGGTTCCAAAAAGGAACGCAAGCGCGTGGGGCGTGGCATTTCTGCCGGGCAAGGCAAAACCGCCGGGCGTGGCACCAAGGGTGCGGGCGCTCGTTCTGGTGAAGATGGACACTTGTATCACCAGGGCGGCAACCTGCCCTTCTTCCGCCGCCTGCCGTTCATGCGCGGTGAGGGTTTTACCCCGCCTTTCCAGGTGCAATATAACGAGGTCAATCTCGACCAACTGACCGCCTTCAAAGCCGATTCCTTGGTCACTCCTGAGGCTCTGGCCGGCGTCAACTTGCTGCGTGACCCGCGCAATCCGGTGGTCATTCTTGGCCGCGGTGAAATTAACGTTCCGCTCAAAGTGCGCGTTCATCGTGTCTCAGCAGGTGCGCGCAGCAAAATCGAAGCCGCCGGCGGTTCGGTGGAATTGATTCAAGACTAATTCGTTTCAGGAGACCTGACCCATGAAAAACACCTGGTCGGCCTGGCGTTACCTGTGGAAATCGGAAGACATTCGCCGCATGTTGCTGGTGACCTTGCTCTTGCTGGTCATTTACCGCCTTGCGTCGAATGTCCCGGTTCCGGGCATCAATGTAGAAGCACTGGAAGCGTTGCGCTTACGGTTGAATCAAACCGGCGGCAACTTCTTCAACTTCTTGGATTTGCTCTCTGGCGGCACGGTTTCACGCTTCTCCTTACTTTCGATGGGCGTTTATCCGTACATTACTGCGCAAATTATTTTGCAACTGCTCATCCCCATCATCCCCTCTTTGCAAAAGCGCATGGAGGAAAACCCCACCGAAGGCCGGAAATGGATGGAACGCTGGACGTATTACCTGGCCGTGCCGATGTCGGCGCTTTCGGCCATTGGGCAAATCAACATTTTCAACTCCATCGGCTTGCAATACGGCATCGGCACCATTCTGGATTTTGGCTTCTCCGGCAGCCAGATTTTGCCCTCCGTAGCCGCTTTACTCACCATGATGGCCGGGACGATGTTCGCCATCTGGCTGGGTGAGTTGATTTCTGAATACGGCATTCGTGGACAAGGCCTTTCGTTGATTATCTTTGCGGGGATTGTGGCACAAATGCCCTCCAACTTGCTTGGCATTCTGGCCGATGAACAATATCGCTGGATTATGCTGGGGCTGATGGTGGTTGTGATTGTCTTGACCATCTTCGCTATTGTTTACGTCCAACAAGGACGCCGTAACGTTCCGGTCATGTATCCAGGTCGGCGCATAGGCAACCGTATGTCCATGCCCGTCAAGGCTTCTTTGCCGCTGATGGTCAACATGGCTGGCATGATTCCGCTCATCTTTGCCAGCGCCATTTTACAGTTTCCCTCCATCCTTGCCAGTTACTTTGCCACTGACCCGACAGCCTCTTACTACAACTTTGCAGTGAGCGTTCAACAGACCTTTGGCGGAAATTCACCCACCTACTGGATTCTGTATTTCTTCATGGTGGTGATTTTCACCTTTTTCTACACCGATGTCTTGTTTACTCAACAAAACTATGGCGAAAACCTCAAGCGTGTAGGTGCGCAAATCCCTGGCGTCAGCCGCGGCGCGCCCACCCAGAAATACCTGACCAAGGTCCAGCGCCGTATCACGTTGCCAGGTGCGCTCTTTTTGGGTGTGATTGCCATTTTGCCTTTCTTGTTGAGCCTGGTTTTGCAGTCCTTCAACATCGGCTCGACAACCTCAAACGCAGGTTTGTTCCTGGTTTCGTCCTCGGGTCTGCTGATTGTCGTTGGTGTAGTTCGTGAGACCTTTGCCACCATTGATGCTGAATTGAAGCTGCATGGCTATCAGGATTCCATCTTGGTTCGCTAATCCAGTCTAAAAGGTGAGTAAATGCCCATATATATCGTTCTACTGGGCCCGCCAGGGGCCGGGAAGGGAACGCAGGCAAAGGTGCTGGCAGAAAAATTCAACCTGCCGCATATTTCATCGGGAGACATCTTCCGAGAGAACATTAAAAACGATACCGATTTAGGAAAATTGGCAAAAACCTACATCAGCAAAGGCGAATTGGTGCCGGATGATGTAACCATTGCCATGATACGGGAGCGCTTTTCTCGTTCGGATTGCGTCAACGGCGCGATTTTGGATGGTTTCCCGCGCACACCGGCCCAAGCCGATGCACTCTGTGAAATGCTCAAAGAGTTTGATGGCCGGGTGAACCTGGTACCGTTCATCACTGCTCCGGTTGAAGTGCTGATTGAGCGCTTGGCTGGGCGTTGGACCTGTCGCGTGTGCGGACGTGTATATCATGAGCGCTTCAACCCACCGAAACGCGCAGGCCTTTGCGATGCCGATCAGGGTGAGCTGTATCAACGCGAAGACGACAAAGCGGAAACCGTGGTCCATCGCATCGAGGTCTATCAGACGCAAACCGCACCGCTGATTGATTACTACAAAGAACGCGGCGTCTTGGCTGAAATTAACGGCTTCGCCCCTATCGAAGAAGTCTCAGCGCAATTAATGATGGCTCTGAAACATTGAAGAAAGATTAGTGTGCGTGTATGGACTGGGCTCGTCAAATTAACTTGAAAACACCGGCAGAAATCGCTATCATGCGTGAAGCCGGACGCATCAATGCGCTGGTTTTGGCGACCGTCCGTGAAATGTTACAACCGGGTGTTTCCACAGCAGACCTCGACGCGGCTGCCGAGGAAGTGCTAAAGAAACACGGTGCTGTATCGCCCTTCAAAGGGTACGGTTACCCGCCGTTTCCAAACTCGATTACCGTGAGCATCAATGAAGAACTGGTGCATGGTATTCCAACGGCGACTCGTAAACTGAAAGAAGGAGACATCGTCTCGATTGATTGCGGTACGGTGTTTGAGGGATATGTGGCCGATTCGGCGTTTACTGCCGGCGTAGGGGAGATTTCTCCCAAGGCGCAAAAACTCCTCGAAGTCACCGAGCAAGCCCTTTACGCTGGCATTGCGCAAATGCGGCCGGGCAACCGCACAGGTGATGTCTCTGCGGCGATACAGGAATATGTGGAAAGCCATGGCTTTCACGTGGTGCGCGAATATACCGGCCATGGCGTTGGGCGACAAATGCACGAAGGCCCGCAAGTGCCGAATTACGGTAAAGCCGGTACGGGTGTGCCGTTGCGCTCTGGAATGGTCATCGCGCTGGAACCGATGGTATTGGTAGGTACGTATAAAACCAAAGTATTGAAAGATAAATGGACGGTTGTATCCGCAGATGGTTCGTTGACAGCACATTTTGAACATAGTGTGGCTGTCACCGAAGGAGACCCCCTCATCCTGACTGTCCTGTAACCGTTTGCGGTGTTGCATTCTGGACGGAATATATCGAAACGAGTATAATTACAACTTCGGCTGCAAATATGCAGCGGTGTGTTTTTTGAAGGAGAAAGGCACTCATGAAAGTTTCACCATCCATTCGAAAACGCTGCGCGAAGTGCAAAATTGTCAAACGCAGTGGTCGGTTGTATGTCATCTGCGAGAACCCCAAGCACAAGCAGCGACAAGGGTAAAGACTATGGCACGTATTGAAGGCATTGACCTCCCCCGCAATAAGCGTGTTGAGATTGGCCTGGCCTATTTGTATGGGATTGGCCTTTCTCGTTCGCGCCAGATTCTGGCAGAGACCAAAATCAACCCCGATACCCGCATTAAGGATTTATCGGAGGCCGAAGTTTCTGCCTTGCGTGACTATATTGCTAAACATTTCGTGGTGGAGGGTGACCTGCGCCGCGAACAACAGTTAAACATCAAGCGGCTGATTGAAATCGGCTGCTATCGTGGTATGCGTCATCGCCGCAATTTGCCGGTGCATGGACAGCGCACGCGCACCAATGCGCGCACCCGCAAGGGACCCAAGAAGACCGTTGCCGGACGTGGGCGCCGCCGCGGTGCGAAGAAGTAATCCTGGAGGAAGTAAAAAACTATGGCACAGAGTGTACGCCAGGCGCGCCGCTCGACCGGCGCAAAGAAAGCCAAGCGCTCGTTATCTTCGGGCCAGGTGCATATTTTTGCATCGTTCAATAACACCATTGTGACGGTGACCGATTCGGCGGGCAACACCGTGACTTGGGGCAGTGCCGGGTCGGCGGGCTTCAAGGGTTCACGCAAAAGCACCCCCTTTGCTGCCCGTTTGGCTGCAGAGCAGGCCATTAAAGCCGCCCAGCAGATGGGCTTGCAAGAAGCCGATTTGATTGTCAAAGGTCCTGGACCCGGCCGCGAATCGGCCATCCGTGCTGTTCAATCGATGGGCATTAAGGTCCGTTCCATTGCAGATAAGACCCCGGTGCCGCATAACGGCTGCCGTCCCCCGAAGAAACGCCGCGTATAGGAGAGGTAGTACTTATGGCGAAATATCTTGGTCCGGCTTGTAAACTTTGCCGGCGCGAAGGAGAAAAATTGTTCTTAAAGGGCGAACGCTGCTCTACGGCGAAGTGTGCGTTTGAGCGCCGCAGTTTCGCCCCTGGTCAACATGGTAAGACGAGTGGACGCTCGCGCAGCGCAACGGGGCGCGCTTCTGACTATGCCCGTCAGTTGCGTGCCAAGCAAAAAGCGCGCCGTGTCTATGGCATGATGGAACGCCAGTTTCGTCGGTATTATGAAGTTGCCCTCAAACGGCGTGGCCTCACCGGTTTGAATCTGCTTCAAATTTTGGAATCACGCCTAGATAACGTCGTGTTCCGTTTGGGCTTTGCTTCTAGCCGCGCCCAGGCGCGCCTGTTGGTGACGCATGGTCACTTTACCGTCAACGGCCGGCGCACGGATGTTCCCTCTATGCTCCTTAACCCTGGGGATGTCATCCAGGTGCGTGATGGCTCGCGGGATGGAACGTACTTCAAAGAGTTGCGGGATGTTGCCGAGAAGCGCACCTTCCCTGCCTGGCTGAATCGTGACCTGAAGAATTTGACCGGTACTGTTCAACGCTTGCCGGAGCGCGCGGAAATTGATGGCAATCTGGAAGAGCAGCTCATCGTTGAATTTTACTCGCGCTAGGCTCCCGGTATGTCCCTGGGACAATCTTGTGCCTGTTTTTTTACATAGGGAGAGGTGAACCGTGACCGGCTTATCGAACATGGTTATGCCGAAAATCGAGCGCGAGGCTGAGGCTCGAAATTACGGAAAATTTGTTGTTAGTCCGCTGGAACGCGGCTATGGTGTGACGGTTGGGAATGCGCTGCGGCGCGTGTTGCTCTCTTCACTGGAAGGAGCAGCGGTCACTTCCGTGCGGATTTCGGATGTGCTTCACGAGTTTAGCGACATCCCCGGTGTACGGGAGGATGTCATTCAGGTCATGCTGCAAATTAAGCAGTTGCGTCTGAAACTGAACGGCGTGGATTCCACACGGATGCACTTGGAAGTGCGCGGCGAGGGCGTGGTGACTGCGGCAGATATCATCGCACCGCCCGAAGTGGATGTTATCAACCCCGATTTGTACCTTTTTACGGTAAATGACCCCAGCACTCGCCTGGATATTGAATTTACCGTGGAACGTGGTCGTGGCTATTCTCCGGCCAATGACCGCTCCGGTCATTTACCGATTGGCGAATTGCCCGTAGATGCCATTTTCAGCCCGGTGCGGCGTGTCAATTGGGAAGTGAGCAGCGCTCGCGTTGGACAAAGCACCAATTATGACCGGCTGACGCTGGAAGTCTGGACCGATGGCACTATTTCGCCGGAACGAGCGCTCAGCACTGCCGCCAAGACCCTGATTGAACACTTGCGTTTCATTGCTGGCGTGAGCGAAGAAACCCTAACGGTAACGATGGAGAAAGAAATCTCCAGCTCGCGCTTGAGCAGTGAAGTGGCCGAAACGCCGGTGGAGGCGCTCGACCTGTCGGTGCGTGTCTTCAACTCACTCAAACGCACCGGGATTACGACCGTCGGTGACGTCCTGGAGTTGTTGGAAAAGGGTGAGCAGGCTGTGATGTCTATTCGTAATTTTGGCGAAAAGAGCCTGGACGAGCTGCGACAAAAGATGATTGAAAAGGGTTTTATGAAAGAACAACCCACGAATGCGGAGTAATCGAACATGCGACATCAGGTAGCAGGTTACAAACTTGGGCGCAGCAAAGGCGCACGGATTGCCTTGCGGCGCAACTTAATCAAGCAATTGTTTACACATGAGCGCATCACCACCACCCGTGCCAAAGCCGAAGCGGTGCGCGGGGAAGCCGAACGCATGATTACCCTGGCGCGCAATTCTGCGCAGACAGAAGATGCGGCCAAGAAGGTGCATGCCCGGCGGCTGGTAGCAGCAAAACTGGGTGGCGGCAATGATGTCGTCAAGAAACTCTTTGATGACATTGCGCCTCGCTTTGCTTCTCGTAACGGCGGTTACACCCGGATGCTAAAACTTGGCCCACGCCAGGGTGATGCAGCCGAAATGGTGATGCTCGAACTCGTCGAAGAGTAATTTTGGAATGATGAATGTTGGAGGATGAATGATGGTTCTTTGAAATTCTTCATTCATCACTCTGACTGTTGCATTCCCAATGGCACGTTACCAGATTATTCTTGCCTATGACGGCTCAAACCTGTGGGGCAGTCAGCGGCAGGCCAATCGGCGCACAGCGCAGGGCGAACTTGAAACCGCTTTACGCCAGTTAGGCTGGCAAGGACGTTCCGTGTTGATGGCCGGACGCACCGACACCGGAGTTCATGCCACTGGTCAAGTGGCTGCCTTCGACCTCGAGTGGTCTCATCGGCCTGAAGAACTGGTGAAGGCGCTGAATAGCCATTTGCCTGCCGACCTGGCCGTACGCGGTGTAAAGCGCACGCGTGAGGATTTTCATCCCCGTTTTGATGCGCGTTCACGCCGCTACCGTTATCGTCTGTACTGTCAGGAAGTACGAGACCCTTTGCGGGAGCGTTACGCCTGGCGGTTGTGGCCGCCTTTACACGCGGAAGGCCTGTATGCCGTAGCCCAACTCTTGCATGGTACGCACGATTTTGCCGCTTTTGGCACCCCGCCCCGGCCCGAAAGCAGCACCATCCGTACCGTGATGCAAGCCGTATGGCGGCAACAGGATGATGAGTGGACCTTCGAGGTTGAAGCCGATGCGTTCCTGTACCGTATGGTGCGTCGCATGGTGTATCTACAGGTGGCGGTTGGGCAAGGGAAACTTGCGGCACAGGCGATTGCCGATGTGTTAGCAAGCAAGCCAGGAATTGTCCTGCCGGCTGGTCTTGCTCCCGCGCATGGTCTGACGCTGCTCGAAGTCACCTATCCTGAATAATCTGGTCTTTTTTGAAATGTCTGTAAGTGGAGAGACAACCGTGTACAAATCGTATTATCCTAAAGCCAGTGAAATCCAGAATGATTGGGTGGTGGTGGATGCCGCCGGTCAGAACCTGGGTCGCCTGACGGCGCGCATTGCCGCGCTCTTGCTTGGTAAACACAAGCCGACCTTTACCCCCGGTGTACCGATGGGTGATTATGTGGTGGTGATTAACGCCTCGCAAATCACCTATACCGGTGACAAAGCAACCGAGAAAATGTATCACAAACACTCGGGTTACCCCGGTGGGTTGAAATCCATCTCTCTGCGCGACCAGTTGCAGAAGCATCCCGACCGTGTTATTCGCGAAGCGGTGTGGGGGATGTTGCCGAAGAACAAGTTCAGCCGCCACATTATTAAGCGGCTTAAGGTGTACGGCGGAGCGGAACACCCGCACGGCGCCCAGGTCAAGAAATAAGGAGTAAGACACGTATGGCGCAGTACTTTGAAGGAATTGGACGCCGCAAAGAGAGCACCGCCCGCGTGCGCGTTTCGGCAGGCTCCGGTAAGTTTATTGTCAACGACAAGGAAGCCCCGGCTTTCTTCACCCGTCCAGGAGATATGCATACCGTTTTGTCTCCGCTTGCGGTCATTGGGCAAGACACCAAAGCGTATGATATTACCGTTCTGGTGAAGGGCGGCGGCGTGACCGGACAGACCGATGCTGTGGCGCTCGGCTTGGCACGCGCGCTGGTGAAGATGAATGCCGAATGGAGCGCTGCCATGCGTAAGGCTGGCTTGCTTACCCGTGATGCGCGCATCAAAGAGCGCAAGAAACCGGGTCTCAAGCGCGCTCGCAAGGCTCCTACCTACACCAAGCGTTAAAACAACATCGTCCTTGTGGGACGCTTTTTCCTGCGTAATGCGTAGTTCGTAAGGCGTAACGTTTTACGAATTACGTGTTACGCATTTTTCTTTAGGAGAGAATATGCTCTCTACACAACAGTTTGAGCGCCTTGTTTCGTTGTTGAAATTAGATGCGCTTCAGGCGCTGTCTCTTGTAGATGGCAAAGTGCTTGCGAGTCGTCATGTACCGCCGTTTCCACCTGATGCGCCGGCCTTGGTTCTTGGGGTTCAGGATGTTGGGCAGATGGAAGCCGTGTGCCGCGTTTTGTTGAGTGTGTATCCGGCTGAGCATGTGGTTTGGCTGGTGGGTTGGCCTTCTGAAGCGATAACCGAAAGTACGTTGGCGAATGTACCGAGCTTGTTGTCTGCTCCCTTGCAGGCAGGGGAATGGCTAGTTTATGTACCTCCGTTGCCGGCTGGAAGTTCTTTTGAAACCTTTCAGGAGATTATTGCCCATTTGCGCGCGCCGGATGGTTGCCCCTGGGACCGCAAACAAACACACCAGACCTTGCGTAAATACTTGCTAGAGGAGAGCTACGAAGCCCTTGCTGCAATGGATGCCAACGATGCGGTCAAAATGCGGGAAGAGTTCGGTGATTTGCTTTTGCAAGTGGTGTTGAATGCCCAAATCGGCTATGAACAGGGGGAATTTACGATGACGGAAGTGTTGAAGGAGATTCACGATAAGCTTGTTCGACGTCATCCGCATGTGTTTGGGTCGGTGGAAGTGGATAGTGTCGGTCAGGTGTTGCAAAATTGGGAAGCCATCAAAAAAGAAGAGCGCCGCGAGAAGGGTGAAGAAGAAAACTCGCTGCTTGCCAGTTTGCCCGCGGCTCTGCCCGCGCTTAGCCAGGCGCAGGAATATCAATCGCGCGCCGCACGTGTTGGCTTTGATTGGCCTGAAGTTGAAGGTGTGTTGGAAAAAATCCGCGAGGAAATCGAAGAGATACGCCGCTCGACTAGCCTGGCGGAACTGACAGCCGAGGTGGGTGATTTGCTGTTTGCGTTGGTCAATTTGGCGCGCTGGAAAAAGGTAGATGCAGAATCGGCCTTGCGCGAAACCAATTTGAAGTTCAAAACTCGCTTGGGCCATATTGAAAAGCGCGCCCGTGAAATGGGACGCGCTATGCAGGAGATGAGTTTGCAGGAATTGGATGCGCTGTGGAACGAGGCCAAGCAGCAAGAGGCAGGTGGTTCTCAAGGCTCCCAAACATAGTGTAAGAGCGCAGTTAAGTAGGGCACACCGTCCACGTATTCGAAGCCGATAAGCCAGAGGCGCCAATCGAGTTGGATTTCGGGAGTGGGTAGTTTTAGCACGGCATAATAGTTGATGTTTTGATATATACCAGGCCAGGGTTCCCAATACATATAAGCATACGAGGGGTCGTTGGGGTAGAACTCGTGTGGCGCGGTGAATACTTCTAGCAGTTTGGGTTGGATGACTTCGGAGAATGTGCCGATGGCATTGTAGCCGCTGGCGCCTTCGACGCCCCAATCTAGGATTTCGGGACTGCGAAAGGCTTGCTGTGCTCGTTCGGCATCGTATGTGATGGGGTTGCTGCCCCAACTGCCATGATAAAAAATGCGCAGACCGTGTTTGGGGCTGATGAGCGAGGCGAGCAGCTCGCCATCGGCGTTGTTGATGGCTTGTGCAAGTTGTTGCAGGCGTTCACGTGGGCGTGGGTCGGCTGTAAACTGGGCGGGGGTGATGTATTCGGTGAGATACTGGTCATCCACCCAGCCGGTAATGCCGCCCGGCAGACGTGCTTGTACCCAGTGACTATTTTCAGCTGGTATCATCTCAACGCTGCGTTCGAGGTTGCGCGTTTGGGCCGGCAACCAGCCGATGACTGGACTTTGAGCGCTGGCGGAAAGATAAAGCGGCAGACTATTTTCTGCTGGAATGTTTATCACTGCGTAGGGCGAGGTGAACGTTGCTATCGGGGTGGGGTCAGGCGGATAGAGAGGGGCGTTGAATTGTGCGCCATATACATTCGGTGCAACCGTCACCAAGCGCAGCGCATGATTGCCACAGGGCAGATGCATGGTGGTTGCGACTGTTTGGGTGCTGGCTTCGGGGAAGGTCAAAATTTGGTCTGTTGTGACTTGGTTGACCGAATCGCCAATGATTTCCCAATGGTATGCGACGATGGCCGCTCCATTCGTCGTAATTGTGCCGCTTAACTCAACTTGAACAGGGCCAGGGGTGCAAGAAACCGGCGCCAGTGTGGCCGAGAGGCTGACATTCGTCACCTGACCGGATGGTAGAGGGAGCCAGGTGAATGAGTTGATGATTTCGGTGAAGGTGGATGCTTCCAGTTCGTAATTATAGACCGGGCGCGGTGGGTCGTACACTTCTGGATTGCCAGCACGCAGCATGAATAAGAGGGCCAGACACGTCTGATTGTTTTGGGTGATGTAGTATGTGTAGCGATAGGTGTGGTTCATGGCAGCATCTAGGCCATCAATCCGGGTGAAGGTGCGACCGTTGAGGCTGACTTGCTGGGTGCTGATAACGCCAGGGAGTGTGCCTAGCGTGTTTTCGACTGTGCAATTTTCTAATCCGTTCACTAGGCGATATTCTAGGTATTTGCTGCTCAGGTTCGTGTCGGCGACCAGTTTGGGCAGTTCAAGGTGCAAAAAGTGGGTCTCTTGGTTTTGGAAGGAGGCTTGGGGGGGATAGCGGAATTGGAAACCGTAGGCTGGATGGGTGAATAGCGGCCAATGGGGGGCAGGGGAGGCAGTGGGTGTGATGATGGTCAGGCCTGGGCGAACGATGCGCGGTTGTCCCCATACAGCGCGGTCGTTGGTCGCTGGCCCGGCTGCTAAGGTTGTTAGTACAAAGCGCAAACTTTGCCCGGCTAGAGGGGAAAGGTCTAGGTCAACGGAATAGGTTTTGCCTTCGTTTTTTTCGGTCCATTTCCAAAAGATGCGCGGTGCGCCGCCAGCCGTTAGGTACTCTAGGCGGAAGGTGACATAGCAATTGGCGTTGTGTTCACAGCCGACGGTGGCCTGAAAGCGGTCGCCGGGTTGAACGGTGAAGGTGGGAAATGTTCCCTGAATGTAGCCGTCATATTTGTTTTGTGGGCTGGTTAGGATGGCTGAAGCGATGGTAGAGCCATCTTCCAGGCGCACGGAACGGGTAAGTGCAAAGCCACGAGAATCGCCCTCGTTAAAGGGGCACGACAGGCTGCCTGCGCCACTGCGCCATTCGGCTGCGCATAGATTATCGGAAAAGGTGTAGCCGGTATTGGCTTGGGGGGCTTGCCCGAGGACGTTAATCAGCAGCCAGAAGGGTTTATCTGCCTTTGTGCCGATTCCAAAGAGTTGTCCGCTGGCGTTGCGGAGTATCCAGTCGCTGCGATATTGTCCGGGGGTGGGTGGGGCGATGGCGTTAATCGTTACATCTACCATTGCACCTGGTTCGACCCGCCAGGGTAGATTGACTAAGGTGGGTGCATTCAATTGCTCGCCGCCATAGAAAACCAGGGCGTAGTCTTTGGTCCAGGTGCAACTGCCTGCATTCTTGAGCCGCCAGGTTTTGGTAAAGGCTTGTCCGGGAGCAAAGGCAGTGCCATCGCGCACGGTGACATCGGCCACAAAGGAGGCTCGGTCACAACCGGCGGGTGGGATGGGCGGCGGGGTGTTGAAAGGTGTGGCGGTGGGGGTCATGCTGGGCAGAGGAGTTTGCCCATTGCCGGGGCGGACAATGCGCGGGGAGACCCAGAGCGGTCGGTCGGGAGAGGCTGGTCCGCTAGCCAGTAACGTCAGTACGAAGCGTACACGTTGACCGGCGAGTTTGCTTAAATCTATATTCGCGCTGTAGGTGCGGCCTTCGTGTTTTTCTTTCCAGCTCCACAGGATTTTTGTGGCTCCGGCGGGGGTGATGTAGTCGAGCCGGTAGGTGACGTAGCAGTTCTTTGCGCCCAATTCGCAACCAACTGTTACCTGAAACCGGTCGCCGTTTTGTACTGTAAAGGCCGGATACACTCCTTGGATGTAGCCATCGTATTTGTTCTGTGGCACGGTAAGCAGGCCGGGGGCACCGGTGGTGCCGTCTTCTTGCATGGGGGAATCGAGTTTGATAACATAGCCGCGATGGTCACCACTGGTGCCAGGGAAGGGCAATGGGCCGGCTCCGCTGCGCCATTCGGCGAGGGCGGCGTTGGCGGTGAAATCGAACACCAAATCGGTGATGGAGAGGGTTGATGAGGCCAGCGATGCCGGTGGTGCTTGAAGCAGAGAAAGAAGCGTGAGCCAAACGCTTGTGAGCAAGAACATGCGTGTTTTCATGCGATTGTCCTTGAACGTAATTTGTAAATTAAGAATGAATAAAGGCTGTAATAACGCTACTCTCAGTCCCCATAAGCCATGATAAGACGCCGGAGGGAGGTTTTCAATTGGTTAATCGGTGCAGTAATGGATTTGAAATGTTTCTATTTGTGAAAAGAGCCAAAAGGGCAGGTCGTTTCGGATTTTGTACTTGTATCGGATGCGCCGATTTTGTATGATGAAAGGGAATGATTGAGGAGAAGTTATGTCCAAAATTCTGGATGTAAAGAAGCGTCATGCTTCTGTTTTACCGAGGGCCAGGCGAGGGGAAGAGCATTTTGTGTTCTCGATTCCGGAAGGCGAGGTGTTTCATAGTTCTCGCCTGACGGTGTTGGAAGCGGTGCCTGGGGCCAAGGCGCAAATTGTTTCTCAGCCGGCGCCAAATGCTAGCGGCCAAGGTCAAATTTCAGTGCAGTGGCAACATCCGGGGGCAGCAGGAATTGGCTATCAGGTAGAAGCGTTTTCGGTTGCGCCGGGTGGGGGTGTGAACCAGCCTTCGCCGAGCGCCGTGTGGACGGGTTTTATGCCGGCTCGGCATGGCTTTCGGTTTGTTAATGCGTTTCCCCCATATCCGCACATTCAGCTGCTCACGCCGTTTGGACGAATTCGGATTGGTGATGCCAAAAATGGCTTGTGTGGAGGGATGGTGTTCGCGGCTCTCGATTTTTTTTACGCTGGGCAACCAATCCCTGAGGTTGTGCAACCGCCCGCTGGGGATATGTTGTTTGAATATATTGTCAAGCGCTTATACGATAGTTTTAATTTGCCGTTTGGCATTGGTGGGTATATCGAGATGATGCGCCCTGCTTTGCCCGACCATGCACCAGGACTGGGTGGATTGTTTAGCCGTGCTTGGCGCACGGTGCGCCAAGAATGGCCGGTGATTAAGGCGCTGCTCGATGCGGGTCAACCGTGTCCGTTGGGGTTGGTGCGCGTCAAATCTACCGATTTGCGCCGGTTGGGCGAAAATCATCAGGTATTGGCGTATGGGTATGATGTAGAAGATGGTTTGTTGACGTTGTTCATTTATGACCCCAACTATGGACAGACTGAACGGGTGCGCATGTTGCTCGATTTAACGGACCCGGAGGGGCCGACTCGTATGGTGTATTCGACGGGCGAGCCGTTGTATGCGTTTTTTCATGTCCGTTATCGTTATCACCCGTTACCGGGCGAGGGTACAGCGCTAGGGCGTATTTTGCTTTTTGAAAAACCAAACTTTGGGGGACGCGCTAAAGATATTTCATTCGGCAGTCCCAACTTGGCGCTGTCTGAAGATGGCTTTTTTGATAATCGGGTGTCTTCGTTTATCATTGTCAGCGGCCATTGGATGTTTTATAAGCATAGCGGCTTTCGCGCGCCGTATATGCGCGGTGACCAGCCCTTGGTGCTTGGCCCAGGGCAATATGCTCATCTGGAAGCACTGGGCATTCCTGAGGATGACATTTCTTCGTTGCGGGCGGTGAATTTGCCGGTGAATGGGTGAGGGTTAGGGAATAAACACTTCGCAGAATCCGGCGGCGATGTTGCAGGTTGCGATTTCCTGGTTTTGCCATAGGACGCGGAACTGTTCACTGCTGGCTTGGGCTGTCCAGAAGATGAGGTTGCTCTCGGTGGAGATGCTGCGGGTGCTTAGGTAGTAATTTTTACAGACTGGCGGGTTGAGGTAGTTGTTGGGGTTGTTTTGGATTTCAATGCGCATACAACGGCCTGGGTGGAGCGTGGGGTAGAACTCGGCCCAGAGCGCGCCGCCAAAGCGATTGGCGCTATCCAGTCGTTCAAAAGCAATCGGGGAGATGGAGCGGTTGTCGGCAGAGGCGTTGTAGATGTAGAAGCCGTAGGAGTCGTAGTAGAGCCAGAGCCGTTTGAGGTTGGGGAAGGGGGGGGTGGTGGTGGGGGATGGAGAGATTTCCGGTGTCAGCAAGGAACTGAATGCTGTGGGGGTACTGGTTGAGGTAGGCGTGGCACTGGCTAGGGTGGCGGTGACGGTTGGGGTAGAGGTAGGAGAAGCGGTGCGCGTGGCGCTGGGTTTGGCCGTGAGCGTGGAGGTGGCGGTGAGCGAGGCGGTGGCGGTAGGCGTGGTGCTAGGGGAGGGTGAGGCGGTGAGGGTGGGTAGGCTCGTCCAGGTGGGGGTGGGGGTTACGGTAGGAGCCAGGAAAGGGAGTACCGTGGACCATCCACCCCGCAACTGAACATTTCCCCAGAAAATGGCGGAAAAGAGGAGAAGCAAGAAGAGCAGGGCAAGCACCAGGGGCCGGCGCGATGAGGTAGATTTTTGGACGGGCGGTGTAACTTTGCGGGTGGTTGGGCGCGTTTTTCCGCCTACAACGGCGGCGGGCATGGGCGGTAAGGGCAGGATGCGCTCGCGGGTGGAGGCTGGCTTGGAGAGGGCTTGTTCCAGCGCCTCCATCAGAGCGGCTCCGGTGGGGTAGCGCTCTTTGGGGTTTTTGCTCAGTGCTTTGAGCAGCACGGCTTCGGTTTCAACATTGAGTTGGGGGTTGAGACTGCGTGGTGGGGGTGGCGGTTGCGTCAGGTGCTGTAGGGCAACGCTGGTGGGCGAAAGGTCATCAAATGGTACGACGCCGGTCAGCATTTCGTATAAAATGACGCCCAGCGAGTATAAGTCTGAGAGTGGGGTTGCATCGGTTGAGCGGCGTGCTTGTTCTGGAGAGATGTAGTGTGGGCTGCCAAAGGCTTCGCCGGCTGAACCTTGGTTGACATCTAGCGCCAGGCCGAAATCACCAAGCACAACGCGCCCATCTTTGGAGAGAAAGATGTTGGAAGGTTTGACATCGCGGTGGATGATGCCGTTGCGGTGGGCGTAATCGAGTGCGGCGGCGATGGCTTTGCCAATCCGTAGGACTTCCGCATGGGGCAGGTGCTCACCGCGTGTAGCGTGTGCGTTTAGCACGCTTGCCAAGTCTGACCCATCTATGTATTCCATGACGTAGTAGTATAGGCCGTCTTGGTCATCGGCATAGTAGATTTGGATGATGTTTTCATGCCGCCAACGGGCAACGGCGCGCGCTTCGGTGACAAACCGCCGGGCGTACTGCGGGTTGTCACGGTAACGAGCATCTATGACCTTGATGGCAACCGGGCGCTGGAGTTTGACATCTATCCCGTAATAGACTTGCGCCATGCCGCCACGTCCAAGGACGCGTTCGATGCGGAAGTTGGCGAGTTGTTTGCCGATGAGCGGGTCGGTAGTCATGGTTTAGCGTTCGGATTGGGTTTTACGGCTGGCAAGCGTGATGCGTTGTAACTCAAAAATGTAGTTATTAAAGCCTTTCACATAGGAGTCGAGGTAATCTTGGGTAATTTCATGTGCTAGCTCGGCGCGGCCTAGTGCTTGCAGGGCCGCCACATGGGGACGGAAGTCGCGCAGGCTGATGTGCATGACTCCTTGGGCATCGGTAATGACACCCCATACCAGTTGTTTTTGTTCGTTGTCATCTTTGGCGGTGACAAAGCGGCGCAAGGTGCTGGAAGGCACGACTGCGCCAACGTTTGAGAAGACTTCTCGCCCTTTGAGGACGTTGTTGAGCAGCTCAAAGCGGCTGGGGATTTGGTCTAATAAGCGTTGCAGGGGTGGCGGGATGTGGGCTAAGGCTTTGATGGCACCCACGCTGGCACTCTCGCCGCGGATGGCAATTTCTTTGAGACGGTCGAAGATGGCGCTGAAACCGGCCAGGGCAGCCAAATAGATACGCTGGGCTTCGTCAAATTGGGCATAGAGCGCGGCGCGGTCGCCTTTGTAGCCTTCGTAGGCATTAAGTGTCTGAATGGCTCGCTCGTGCAGGCGTAATAGGTCGAGTTCAGCCAGGGGTACTTCCATGCTGAGTGGGTAGAGCCGGTCGCGGGGCGATTGACGGCTGGCGTCCATGGGAATCAGCATGGATGGGTTTTGTCGGCGCGATTCTTCAATGGATGTACGAATTTCTTCGGCAATGGTGCGGGTTGTGCGGTCGGCAGCGAGTTTTTCGAGACGTTTTTGTAGCTCGGGTGAGGGTTGGTATTTGACGGCATGGATAGCGCGGTACAGCACCAGCAAGTCGTTAACGGTCAGTTTGAGCGCATCGTTGCGTTGTTTGAAGTAGTGCCGAAGGTTGAGGCAGGCGCGCAAGTTGATTTTGTCGGATTCGGCGCCGGCTTCGGCGGTAACGCGCGGTGCGTTACGGATGTGTTCGCGGTCGGCAGGGGTTAGGGGAAAGGCCAGGGCGCTGAACATGCGTTGAATGGCGGGACGTGTGGCCGGCAAGGTATGCAGGTAGACTGCCCAGGAGAGGGCTTCATTGGTGATGATTTCGGCTAAGGCAGCGCCCAAGATGCCGTCGAAGAAAATGTGGGATAGGTCGAAGACTGCCGTTGAGTCGGTTTGAAAAATGGTGAGGGCATGGCTGCCGATGCCGCGTTCGGCTTGGCGCAACTCGGTCAGTGGCAAGTGCGAGGGACGGGTATCGGCATTGATGAGAATAGG
>QEXW01000058.1 GCA_003130845.1 Anaerolineae bacterium | reverse complement strand
GTGGCGGTGGCCGTTGGGGTCGCGGTGCGCGTGAAGGTCGCCGTGGGCGTTTGGGAAGGCGTCCAGGTGGCGGTGGGCGTGAAGGTGTGCGTGGCCGTTGGGGTCGAGGTGCGCGTAAAGGTCGCCGTGGGCGTGCTAGAAGGTGTCCAGGTGGCAGTAGGTGTGCGCGTAAAGGTCGCCGTGGGCGTGCTAGAAGGTGTCCAGGTGGCAGTAGGTGTGCGCGTAAAGGTCGCGGTCGGCGTGCTGGATGGTGTCCAGGTGGCGGTGGGCGTGAAGGTGTGGGTAGATGTTGGAGTAAAGGTGCGCGTGAAGGTCGCCGTCGGCGTGTTAGAAGGCGTCCAGGTGGCGGTGGGGGTGCGTGTGGCGGTCGCGGTGAAGGTGAATGTGGCCGTTGGGGTCGAGGTGCGCGTGAAGGTCGCCGTGGGGGTAAAGGTGTTGGTTGGCGTAAAGGTAGGTGTATTGGAAGGGGCGCGCGTAGCACGAGGGGAAGGGGTCAGGCTGGGACGCGCAGTCTTCGAGGGGGTAAACGTGCGAGAAGGCGTAGGGGTGGGTGGCGTAACTCGCGTGGCAGTTAGACTGGGTGTCAGGGAGGGAAGAGGCGTCTTGGTGAGGGTACGGATAAGGGTAGGCGAAGAGACAACCGTCAGAGTGACAAGGGGTAAGTCAGGGGTAGTCGAGAGAGATTCGGTTAAAGTTGGACGAGGGGTCGTCGAAGGCCGCAAGGTGGCAGTGAACGTGCGCGTCAGCGTTAACGTTGGAAGCACGGTCGCGGTCGGCGGAAAGAGCCATTGCGTAGCGAACGTCTGACCAAAACGCGCTCCCGCAAACGAAAGGCTGCCCATCAACACCGCAACACCAATCCAACGCCAACCAGTGATAATTTTTTGCTGCCGCGTACGATAGAACTTGATTTTCATGCCGGCCCGAATGAAACTGACCCCCATCCAGACGCAAAACAACGCCAGGAGGCCAAAGAAAATAATCAGGGCCTGAATCAGAGCAGAAATGGGCATGATTGGGCTGAACGCGAAGGGATGAGTCGAATTAGTTTAGCATAAAAGAGAAGTCGTAGAACAGTGTTTTACACGCCAAAGCGCTGCAGGCATGAAAAACCGCTGCTCAAACCCAAAGATGTTTGTGCTACACGTTCACCGTGTCAGGAACAATCCGGCACTTAGAAAGCAGCAGTGTGAGAGATTACTCGACCGAAAAAGTTACATCCAAGGTCGTCTCATGCCCCAACCGGTCGCGCGCCAAAACGCGTAGGTTGTGTTGGCCGCGCCGTGCGTTCCAGGTCACAGTGAATGGAGGCGCATCAAACGTAGCTAGCTGCCGACCATCCAACCAAACTTCAACCCGCGCAAGGTGGAAATTGTCACTGACACGAGGCTGAAAAACAAGCTGTGGCTGCTCAGTCAGGACCAAATTTGTGTCATTTTTTGGGAAGTCTAAAGCGATGTGCGGCGGCTCGTTATCTATCATCACAAGCGTGGAGGCGGTTTCGATGCGATTTTCTGTCCGAAGGACAATCAGTTGTAAAACATACAAGCCATTTAAGCCGGTGGTATCCCACTCGGCAAGCGTTGCTGCCTCGACCGGCTGATTACCCTCGGCAATCAATACCCAACCGGAAGGGTTCAAGCCTTGGCCATAGAGCAAACGATAAGAAACAAAATCTTGCCCTGCAGCTGTTCCAAGGATTGAGATTGTGCCTTTCTGTTGCTCGAACAGCGCCGGGGCCACGATGTTCGCTGAAGGTGAAACGCGCGGTGGGCGAATGGTATCATAGGTGTCTGGCGGCGATTCTATCCCAACCGCAGCCGCCCATTCCTGCGCTTGAGCAGGAACTTGCAAGTAGACACGATTTTCTATCAAGGCCGGGGGGGTAAAAACGGTGGCTAACAGGCCAGTTTCACGGTTGATAGCATAAGCGCGGTAAAGCGAATCCGGCTGCATGGGTTGATAGCCATCAATAAAGGTCTCCATCACCTGGTTAGGACAGGCTTCGGTGGGAAGCAAGCCCGAGGGGTCACACACTCTCAGGCGCACAATGCCCGCCGGGCGCGGCCAATCTTCAGCCGGTGCATTGCGGCTGGCCGCTTGCATAAGCGCCAACCATAAACCGGAAACCGGACGCTCTGAAAGGCGTTCACCGCCCATCCATAAGACAACAACCCGTTGGGGAGTGTAGCCAACCGCCCAAAATTCCCCCGGCTGCGACCCTTGTGCGGTCTTAACTGCCACAGGCCGACCTATCTCAAACAGGCTGGGGTCTTGGCGCACGGTTGCATCGCGCAAAACGTCGGTCACCAGATATGCCAGGGCTGGACTGAGCACCGGTTCCGAACGAGGCGCATCCCATTGCACATAATCACGCCCATCCGCCCCACGAATAGAAAGCAATGCCCATTCGCCTAATACGCCAGGCGAGGTTTGCTGCCCAAGCAGAGTGCCTTGCGCAGCAAAAATGCCATATACCCGCGCCACATCCAAAACGGTATAACGATTTTCCAAGGCAAGCAAATCATCCAACGAGGTAGGAGTAATATCTAACCCAAAGGCACGTAACGTTTGGCCAATCAGCGCCGCGCCCATCGCATCGAACATCTGGCGGGTAGGACCAGGCAAATCATTCGACATCGCAACCCGCAACCGCACCGGACCACGATATTGCTTGGCAATCTCCGGTGAAGTTCCCGGGGGTGGAAGATCCCAGGTAAGACTGGCAGGAGAAAGTCCACGCGTAAAGCCGGCCAAATAGACAAAAGGCGTAAACAAACTGCCCGGACGATAGGGCGGCAGAAAGGCTAACTCCTGTCCAGCGCGAGTATCCCCCACCAAGGCCAAGACCTGCCCAGAGCGTGGATCCAAAATGGCAACAGAGGCTGAGACTTCTGGATTGACAGAATCAGGCGGCAGGGGCGGCAAAAACGCTGCGCCCTCGCAGGCAGGCGGCTCCACTTCGGCCAAGCGCGCCAACTGAACACGAACAAGGCACGCGGCGCGCGCTTGGATTTCGTAATCAAGCGTGGTCAACACAACCATGCCACCCCGCTCCACCCGGGCGCGGTCAAACTGACGTTCGAGTTGCGAAAGCGCCAGGGCCACAAAGGCCGGTGCGGGGCTGGGAAAGGAAACCGCAGGGGCAAAAAGCAACGTTTCGGCCCGCGCCATCTCCACTTCTTCAGGCGAGAAAGCACCCGTCGCTTGCAAATTCTTCAACGCTTCCTGCTGTCGCTGCAAGGCGGCTTGTGGCGCATCGAGCGGGTTGATGGCCGGGAGTTGGTTCACCGACGCCAAGAGAACCGATTCGGCCAGGCTGAGCGCAGAGGCCGGTTTATCAAAATACAAGCGAGCCGCGGCATCAGCCCCATACGCCAAACGGCCATAGTTGGCAGAGTTCAGATACCATTCTAAAACTTTTGGGCGTCCATAGCGTCTCACCAGCTGGGCAGCCAAGATTCGCTCGCGCAACGCGCGCCGCAAACTGGGCGGTTCTTGCCACAAAACCAGTTCCGCAATCAGTTTCTGTGGGATGGTAGGATGGTCGGATGGATCGGTCAGGCCATCCAACGTATAGCCAGGATGAAGCCAAAAGCCCGGGTCAATCAACGCTACTGTCGCACGGGCTAAAGTCTCAGGTAACGTTGCTTCGGCAGAAGCATCTGCCACCAAAGGCAGATACTGCCGAGGCGCATCTTGGGGTGCGAGTACCGCCAGCAAATGAGTGCCTGTGCGGTCATAAATACGGGTTGGTTGCAACAGAGAGCCATAGGGCGGCTCTAACAAAGCCGGGATGGTTTCTGGAGAAGGCAAATCAGCCGTCAAAAATGAGTAGGCCAGCGCCAACCCCAAAATGGTCAAACCGAGCAGGGCAAAGAAAAGCAGTCCCAAGCCAATCAGACTGCCATTTAGGCGTTCACCGGCACGCTGACGCTGCTCAATACGCCGTTCACGGCGCCTGCGCAGAACAGAAAGAGACGACATGGACGTATTTTATCATCGGGGGAGAGAACGGAATCCATCTCGCAAATCAGCGCCGCGCTGCTCCACCCAATAACGAGGGGATGGGACACACGGCAGTTCATGATACCCACAAAAACCATATTCCACCGCACAAAAGGCAGGAGCATTTGCTAGAGCGCATTCTTGCACCGGAACATCATCATACCCTATCGGCCAGACCAAACGCTTGGCAAAGGTGTGCGGCTCAAAAGAGCGAATTAGCATAAAGGCCAGATACAAGCCAAGCAATCCACCCAACCAAGCGGCACCGAAGCGGTAGCAAACAGAGAAACGCGTTATTGCAGAGAGCAAAAGGGGAGTAAGCGCCAACAAGAGAGTCGCCAATAAAAACCCATATCCAAAACGAAAATCCGGCGCGTTAAAAAACCAAAAACACAACCCGAGATAGCCAGCCAACCAGCCTAGCCAGAGTTGGGGAGGGCGCAAGCGATAGAACACAGCCGCCAGCGGCGTGAGCAAAGCCCCCCAGAACAAAACCTTGCGATTGAAGGTCTGACGCCCAAGCCAATGCGGAAACCACTCCGACAAAGGCGCTGAAAACTCCCCCGGTCCCACCCACCGCCCATACACAATCACTGCGCGCCGGTCTTCTTCCGCTCGTTCGGCGGGGATTTTCCAATCGAAATTAAACCAATCCAAGGCCGGATAGGGGTAGAGCAGATACCCACTCAAAATGAGATTGCGAGCCACAAATGGCACAAACACCACGGTGAAAATGAGAGCTGTAGAAAACAGTCGCTGTTTTTGCAAAAAAACAGAAAATAGAGGAAAAAGCAAGAGCGGCAAGGCCGAGAGTTTCAAGGTAACGGCGAAAGCAGCCAACAAAGTCATCAACAGTAGATGATAGGGGGTGTCACGCTCCAGGCTCTCTACCCATAAAACAGCTATCACCCAAGCCAGAAGCGTGACCGGCAAATCCGTGCCGGGGGAGGATAATTCACCACCGAGCAGATAGAACGTCAGCGGCACAAACAGCAAGCGAAGTCCATTGGCAGCCGAAACCTGCCCTGCCAACCATGCAACCAGTCCTTTCCAAAAGAACGATAGCACCATCAGGGTCAACAGCCCAGCAGCCAGCGGAAACGAGCCTTGACCTAAAAAAGCCAAACCGAAGAGCGCATTGGTCACGAACCAGGCCGAATTAAACGCCAGCCGCCCATGCAAGTTCCCCAGGCCTGGCACAGCAGGATACGTTTCAATCCAGCGGATGGCTTGCGCATGATACCCATTCGTATCGGGGTTAGCAGGCCGGCGCGTGGCGTTTTCAAGGACCAGGAGAAAGGCAAGCAACAACACCAGCCACGCCACGGCGTTTAGAAATCGGGTATTTCCAGGGAAAAGTTCGCGCACACTGGGAAATTCAATTCGCCGCGTGGCTACCAAAGCCACTGCTCCACCAATCAACAGGAGATGAAGCCACCCAGAAATGGGAAACACCAGACTGAAAAACTCAGCCAAAACGGTCAAAACCACCAAGCCCGCGAGTGTGGTGAGTGAAACCGGTAATTTTCTAAAAAAAAGAGCGCCATACACGTAGCACAGCACTCCTGCATACATCCAGGTGACAAGCGCAATCAGCATAATTAGGTTCCCAGGAGTTGTTTTAACCATCCCATCCAGCCGCGCGGCGGCAATTCGCAATACAGTGTGCCTTTCACCCCATCTATTAAAACGCGATATTCGCTTCCTTCTGCCGGTAAAATGGTCAGCCAGAGTGGAACCAACACCAATTTGAAGGTTGCCACCGAGACCCTGGCCGTGCTATAAGAAAAATTGACAATATGCTGGCTACCGAAATCACGCTGAATGAACTGACGCGCACGATAGGCGGCCTGTTGACGGGCTTCCAGCGAGGCCTGAGCCAGGCTCATCTGGGGCAACTCAGCCGGCCAACCTGCTAAATAGCGCGCATCATAGGGAACAGCCGACTGAATCTCAAAAGCAGAAGCAATCATTGGCAACAAATCGGCCAACTTGGGCGCGCCTGGCACGAGGATGTCATCATAGTAAATCTGCTTTTCCCCTTGCACATATTCACGCTCTTCCCACTCAGACGAGTTGTACTTGCTGCGAACGATATACCCACTCCAGGGAATGACACCAATGATGTCGAACGTCCACATGGGCAAGTACATGCCGCGTGGAACCTGGACCTTGCGCTGCGGCTGAATGCCTTGCTGTTCCACCCAATTCACCAAGGTTTGCACCGCCTGAGACTGAGTCAGCCGCATGGGCAGAATCGAGTCGGGCTGCAACAGCTGCCCATCGCCGCGGATGATATGGTTGGAACCACAATAAGCACATTCACCGGTCATTTGTTGCGGAGGCAGGACAAATTGCGCTCCACAACCCTGACAGGTTAAGGTCTTGACCGCGAGCGCGGTTCGATGCCCCTGCGCCGTAGCCATTTTAAGAATAAAATCCTGCTCTTGCTGCAGTGGTGCAGCGGACAATGTTTGATTGCGCGTACAATACTCACAATAGAGCGAACGCCCATCTGGGGCATAGACCATCCGTCCGCCACATTTGGGGCAAGTAAAACGGTCAGCCTGGGCAGTTTGCGCTTCAGCAGTGGCAGTCGGCAACGCATCTGGGTTAACCAGGTCTTCGGGTTTAAGCTTGCCATCCAAAATCGCCAATTCACGGCGGGCTTCAGGGTGGGTTGGCTCGTAGGCCAGCGTCTCTTCCAAGTACTCGCGTTTTTCTTGTGGGTCATTGACCACTTTGCTCATCCAATAATTCGCCCAAACCCGTGTTTCACGGTCATCTGCCAAGTCGAGTGCGCGCGCGAGGTACCGACGCGCAGCCTCATACTCACCGGCTTTGGCATGAATAATGGCCTGTCGCAAGAGTTGATTATCGTAATCGGTCATATCAGTCGTTACTCAAACTTGGGGACGGGTTATCGCATCGGTCATACGCGCCACACGCACCATGAATTCGACATCATGAACCCGCACAATATCGGCGCCACGCACAATTCCCACCGAAACGGCGGCGGCTGTGCCTTCCAAGCGCTGGTCAGGGGGCAAGTTCAAAGTGTAGCCAATAAACGATTTACGCGAAGGACCTAATAGCACCGGAAATCCCAGGGCGCGAATTTCATCGAGCCGGTTGAGCAGTTCGAGATTTTGCTCTACCGTCTTACCAAAGCCAATGCCTGGATCGAGGAGAATGTTTTCGTCTGGAATACCGGCCTGGCGCGCAAGGTTGACCGATTCCATCAGTTCGCGCTTGACATCTTCGAGCAGGTCTTCATACTCCACGCCCACATAGCGTCCGCCAAGTTGTTGTAAAACCTGGGCATTGGCCGGCTTGCTGCGATTGTGCATAAGAATCACCGGCGCCCCCTGCTGGGCAGCCACCAGCGGCATGTGCGCATCGGCGCGTAAACCCCAAACGTCATTGATGATGTGCGCCCCAGATTGCAAAGCCGCCTGGGCAACCGCCGCTTTATAAGTATCTATGGAAATCACCGCTTCAGGGAAAGCACGTACCAGGGCCTCAATGACCGGCAAAACGCGCTGGAGTTCTTCTTCAGCTGTTATGGTCTGCGCGCCAGGGCGGGTTGATTCACCGCCTACATCCAGAATATCGCAGCCGGCTTGCAAAAAGCGCTGCGCCTGGTCAATGGCAGCGTCCACCACTTCCTGACGCGAGAGCAAACCATCCCCCGAAAACGAATCGGGAGTGATATTTAAAATCCCCATAACAAACGTGCGGGTGCCCCAATCAAAAACCTTTGAACCGACTCGAAGCGGTTTCACGCCATCTGCTCCATCGGTTTCATCAACCAAGCTTCGGCTTCGGCTAGATTGGTAAAGACGCGAATGACCGCGCCGCTACCCACCGCCCCAGCCGCCACCTTAAGAATTGCTTGGCGCGCGGCTTCATCCACAACCACCACCGCAACGCGTAAATTGCGGGTGGCTGGGTCATTGTTTACCTCCATGGCCAGCTTGATGGCCCGTTCAGGAATTTCAGACACGGCGCGCAAATCATACAAGTTACGCGTCAAGCGGTCAGAGCCAAGCAAGTGCTCATAAGCAAATTCCCGCCAGTCGGCCAGGGTTGCTTCAGAGAGGTCGGTAAAGGTCAGGTTCATCCCGCCATCGGCGCGGCGAGCAACGGTGTAGCCAATCCCCGCTTTGGGCTGCCAATGCAAAGGTTTTATCTCGGTCATAGTTCACCTAAGAATCACCACCAGATTTCGGAAGGTGGGGAATAATCCAATTAATCAGTGCCTGCGGCGAGCGCGTTTGAATGTAAAGCCGTCCCGGACCGGTCAGTTCAACAACCAAGCCTTCTCCACTAAACAACGTGGTTTTCAAGCCACCTGCACTGCGCGGTACCGCTTGAATAGTGGCATCAAAAGCCACCAGATGTGAAGTATCCACCACATACTTTTCGCCTGGCGTTAAAACACGCTCAAAAATAGCACCATACGAGGAAACAAGCAATTTGCCGCTGCCTTTGGCCTCTAAAATAGACAGGCCCTCAGCCGATAAGAAAGCCTTGGCACTGATTTTGGCGTTCAACTCGATGCCGCTTTCGGAGGCCAGATACGAACCAGCCTGCACCATCATGGTTTCCCCGCGCAATTCGATGAGGGCAATATCACCCGGCAAGTTGGGGGCCAGAGTCACCTCCCCGCCTTGTGGCCCAGCCTGATAAAAGTTTTGAAAGAACGACTCTCCACCCAACACAGCACGGGTAAGAGATTTCAAAATTCCGCCTGCCGCCTGAGTTTCGATGTTTATGCCTGCCGACATGCTGACCATAGCGCCGGCTTCAGCGCGAATCCGCTCATTCGGAGCAAGTTGCACAATCGCCAGGGAATACGAAGGACGGTGTTGAATTTCAATTTGCATGTAGATTCTCCTTTCACCTCTCACAGTATAGCCATATCTACGACCAAGCGCAACCGGAGATGCTCACCGCCCTGGTCATTTTAACAAATCGTTCACAACTGCATCCATTTGCTGCAGAGTACTTTGCACCGAACCATTAGGAAAGGCGAGAAACAGATTAAAAAAGCCATCGGCAAAGACACGGCTTGCCAAATCCCAGCCAGGAGCGCCGGGGTAACCGATGGCGTCCTTCAACAAAGCCACAGCCGCACCTTTTTGCGGGTTGGCGGAGAAATCACCCCTCAGCAAATCAAAGGCTGCTTGATTAACCGGAAACAGGTCGCTCGCCCGTGCCAAACGGACTTGCGCTTCGGGGGTCAACAGCCAACGCAAAAACAGCCAGGCCGCCAATTCTCGGCGCTCGTCAGACGAAAACAGGGCTGCATCCAAACCATAGACTGGAACCGTGGGGGATTGACCAGGAAACGCAATCAACGTCCATTCATCGGCTGAGCCTGCCGCCGAAAATGCCGCTCGTTGAGCCGGCAAATCGGCCAAACTACCAGTGATGAACAAGGCCCGGCGCGTGGCCAAATTCTCGAAGTTGGTTAACGTAGTCGGGAGCCAAGCACAACCTGTTGTGCGCAATTCGACCAACTGTTCCAGCGCGGCAGCGTTCTTCTCATCTGCAAAGTGATACGCTTCTTTCGCAATCACTTCGCCGCCGGCAGCGCGAATCCAACCGTAGGGGGTTTGCCAGTTCGAGAACGTCTCTAAAGCCAAGCCGCCAAAGCCATCATTGGTCGGGTCAGAGTCACTTTTCCAAAAAGCATTGGCTGCACAAGCCTGAGCGCGAAACTCATCCCAAGTACGCGGTGCTGCAGAAAAGCCCAATTCACGCGCCCAGGTCACGTTGTAGAATAGATAGCGCCCAGAGCGAATCACCGGCAAACCAATTTGCGTGCCTGCCCTGTGCGATTGCTCCCAAAAAACAGGCAGAATCTCCTCACGTGCCACGCCCCACTCGCGATGTGCAGCATAAGGGGTCAGGTCCAGCAAAGCATCACGCCAGCCGGTCAATTGTTCGGGCAACGCCAACACCAGGTCGGGGTGCGAATCACCCGTCAACGAATCCGAAACGGCTTGTGCTAATCGGTTTAAGTTCGGGTAAGAGACCAGCGAGAGTTTTATCTCCCAAGGGTTGGTTGCATTAAAATCAGCCGCAAGTTGTTCCAAAAACCAAAGGTCTGCGCTGAACCAGGCTTGCACTTCAACACCACGCGCAATCTCCGGGTTCAGTCGCATTGGGGGTGTCGGGCTAGGCAGAATAGCACGGGTGGGGGGAGGGACAGGAGTCACCAACCCGAAGTCAACTTGTACCGTAGGAGTTGCCTCGGGCGGGCGCGTGATGAGCGTCACGACCGGTGAACAAGCAACCAACAGGAAAGCCACCCAAGCGGTGACACTCAAAAGGCGACGGATTGTGCGCGACATTGGTTATCCTAATGGCACCATAGGAACCGGGGTAAAGACTAGGAAGAAGATGAAAATCATCAGCCAGGCTAAGGCGCGGCGCCTAGGGTCAAGTTCGGTAATCTGGTCTAGCGGCTCAGCAGAACGGCGCCCAAAAAGGAACAAAAGCACCACCCACAACCACCAACCGCTCCAAAACAGCCCCATGACAGCCATAAAAACGATAATCACCGGAAACGCGTAACGCAATTTGCCCCCAAAGAGTGTATAGAGAATGTGACCGCCATCTAATTGGCCAACCGGCAAGAGATTGAGCGCAGTGACGAGAATACCCGCCCAGCCCGCCAACGCCACCGGCGAGATGAATACATCCACGCCGCCATACGGTGCAGGCATGCCGGTAAAAAAGTAACGCAACCAGTACACCACCGGCGACAAACCCTGATACGTCGCCGGCTCCGGCAGGAAACGACCAAAGACCACAAATTTCGCCAACAAGTAGAGAATGGAATTGCCTTCGATAAACCCGCCCGGCGAGGGTTCCACCAGCCCCAATTTAGAAATGGAAAGCCCATATAACAGCACCGGGATGGCCACCACCAGTCCCGCCAGCGGCCCGGCAACGCCCACGTCAAACAAGACGCGCTTATTGCGCGGCAATTCTTTCCAGACAATCACTGCCCCCAACGTGCCAAGGATAGTAATCGGCATGGGGATAAAGTAGGGCAGGGTGGCGGCTGTCTTATGACGGCGTGCCGCCAAATAATGACCAAACTCATGCGCCAACAATATGCCAAGCATGCTCACTGCAAACGGCAAACCACTATTCAACAGTGAAAACCAAAACGATTGCCACAAGGAAGCCCCTGGTGGTAGCAAGGCTGGGTCGGTAAACTGGGCTCCAACCCACATGACGCTGACCAAAGTCAATAAAAACAACAGCAGATTGACAGCAGCATTCGACTTTTGCGGCGCCGGCAAACTGCGCACCAGATAAATCACCTGCATTCCACCTTTATCTTTGCGAAAAAGCGGCGTTAACCCATACGGCTGCACTTGTTGAGATAATTCCTCGTATGCCTGAAGAGAATCCATCCGCAATTGGCCGCGAAAACGATACAGATATTCCTGCTCGCCGCTCGTCACATCTTCGATGTGAAAGACACGCGAGACGATAGAGATGAGAGTTTCTGATTCAGGGAGAGACATGGGAGGCATCCAAAAAAATAATCTTCGATAAACAGAGAACAACCCAAAACACCATTCAGCGGGAGCGCATGGGAGTCGAACCCACCCTGGAACGCAACGCGCCCCAACAACGGTTTTGAAGACCGTGAAGCCCACCGGGACTTATGCGCTCCCACGAGCAAGGATACACGAGGCCCGCAGGATTGGCAAGGGACCTGCTGCCGGAGCGTAACAATCACGGCCCCGGCGTAGGCCAAAACAAACGCAATGATTGTACACCCGTTACCAAAGCCGTCACGGTCAGCGTGGTAGCACACCCCACCGCCAAGATAACAAGCACCCCCGTCCCAATGCCGGTGAGCGCCATCCAACGCCCGCCAGAGCCGCCCAAGCGCATTTGCCGTAAAGCCAACACGCCGCTCAAAAACGACATCCCACCCAACACAACCGCCAGCGGATAGCACACCAGCGAAGTAAGCGGCAAAAAGGGTGCAAACCCAATACAAAACGAGATAACAGTCAACACAGCCATCATCAGGCTGATGGCAGCCAAGCGATTGATAGGCATAACGACCCAACTTCCATCACAACAGACGCAAAACGAACAGCACCAAACAGGCAAAACACAAAATGTTCGCAATCACCAGCAAGACAGGCAAGAACAAACGGAAAGCAGGGTTTTGAATGGGAGGGAAAGACTTCATACGTTCAAAAGAAGTGTCTCTTCGCATCATCACTTAACGACCAACGGAATGCCTGCCACCATAAACAGCACCCGAGCGGCTTCCTGCGCCAAGCGCTGATTGGCCCACCCCAGCGCATCACGATAGATTCGGCCCAGCGGGTAGGGCGGCACGACCCCCAAACCAACTTCATTTGAGACTACCAGCCACAAGCCACCCCTTTCTTTTTGCACCTGTAACAGCGCCTCAATTTCCGCTTGCACATGCTGCAACACAACCTCAAACGGTGTCTCCTCGGGCAAAGAGAGCAGCACATTGCTTACCAGCAAGGTGATGCAATCCAAAAGGAACACCTCGTGGGAAGGGGCATACCGGCGCACAGATGCGCCTACCTGAAGAGCGGCTTCTAGGGTTTGCCACTCGGCCGGGCGGGCAGCGCGATGTTTTTCGATGCGCTCACGCATTTCCTCATCCAGTGCGGTGGCCGTAGCAATGAATAGCACCGGGCGCCCGGTCTCGCGCGCCATACGCTCGGCAAAAGCACTCTTGCCGCTGCGCGCACCACCTAAAATCAAAGTGAGACCCGTTGAGGGAAGATTCATCTGCACCCCTCTTTATCCAAAGATGTCCATTCGGCTGCCTGCTGCAACGCTTCTAGCGAGGACAGGAAATCTTCTTCCGAAAAGACCTCCACCGTCAACACGCCATGATATTCAGATTGTCGCAATACATCCAACACTGCACGTAAACTCTCTGGCAGGACATAACGCAAAGAGCGATGGTCGCGCTCGGCCAAGCCATGAATGTGAACCACGCGTGTGCGAGGCAAAGCGCGGCGCAGATACGTCAGTGGGTCCTGCCCATCCAGCCAGAGATGACCTATATCTACACAACGGCTGACCGATACTTGCTCAAAAACCGGTTCATAAAAATCGGCTGGGTAACCCTCCAGGTTTTCAACGGCCAGCCGCTCTAGCCCACCAGCCCATTGCCCCACCTGCTGCAAAGAGATATTGGCCTGCTCTAGCCAACGCTGATATGCGGAAGTAGCGGGTTGGTGGCGCACTGCCCTGCCATCCAGGTGTAAGACATACGCCCAAGGCTCAAGTGAGCAGGTACACTCGATGACACGGCGCGCTTTTTGTAACGAGGCGTGCTGCAAAGAACCGTCATCCGCCAGCCGCAGGTCAAGCGGCAGGTGAACGGTGTAGGTCAGCCCATGTTCGAGCGCAATTGCTTTCATCTCGCTTACCTGGGCAGGTGAGGGCAGGTTGTTCGGACCATCATCCACCTCGAATAGAATCAGTTCGACATCCTGCACCTTGCCGGCCAAGTATGACAAGTTAGGGAGAATATCAGCAGGGACGATATAGGAGGTGGTGCCTAGTCGAAAGGGGAACTTGGTCATCGCCGTTCAAACAATGCTTGTAATTGACGGTGACAGCCACCCAAGCCTGGATGACTGCCACCGTCACGTGAGTAATGCTTCACCGCTGATGCGTTACCGGCTACTCTCGTATCCTTCGGGCAGCCAGCAACACAAGACCAGCTCGCGCGCCGCCTTGACTTCATCCATGCGCCCAAAAGGCGTGTTGTGAGGGGCGTTTTTGACCACTTCCGGGTTGGTGCGCGCTTCTTCCGCAATGGCGAGCAGCGCATCGGCAAAGCGGTCTAAGGTGTCTTTATTTTCGGTCTCGGTCGGCTCAATCATCAAGGCTTCGTGAACAATCAGCGGGAAATAGTTGGTGGGTGGATGGAAATTATAGTCCATCAATCGTTTCGAAATATCTAGCGCGCGCACGTCAGAGCCTTCGACCCGACCTTCCATGACGAACTCATGCATGCAGATGCGGTCGTAAGGGATTTTGTACGTTCCACGCAAACGAGCGGCCAAATAGTTGGCGTTGAGTACAGCGTATTGGGAAACATCCTTCAACCCCTCAGCGCCATGCATAGCGATATAAGTGTAAGCGCGCACTAAGCCACCACCGAAGTGACCGTGAAACGCCTTCATGCGCCCAATGCTGTGTTTGGGTGTCACAAAGCCGTAAAGTGGCGGGGTATCCCCTATGGCAGGCTCCAAAATGGCTACTTGCGGAGCAGGCAGAAAATCGGCCAAGCGCTCACTGACCCCAACCGGACCAGAGCCAGGGCCACCACCGCCATGCGGAACCGAGAAAGTCTTATGCAAATTAAAGTGCATGACATCGAAGCCCAAATCGCCAGGACGGACAATGCCCAGCAAGGCATTCAGATTTGCGCCATCACCGTACATCAGACCGCCACATTCGCGCACCAGGCGGATGACTTCCTCGAGGTTTTCATCAAACAACCCCAGTGTATTTGGATTGGTGAGCATCAAACCCACGACGGTATCATCACATTCCGCTTTGAGTGCTTGCAAATCCACATTGCCCCGTGCATCCGACGGGATGACCTTGACCGTCATGCCCAACATCCCCGCCGAAGCAGGATTGGTGCCATGCGCAGAATCGGGGACAAGCATTTTCACGCGCTTCGAGTCACCGCGTGCTTTATGATAAGCACGCATCATCAAGACGCCGGTAAATTCACCATGCGCCCCCGCTGCTGGCTGAAGCGTAACCGCCGCAAATCCGCTGATTTCCTTCAGCCACTCCTGCAATTGATACATCAGCATCAGGTTGCCCTGCACGGTTTCAATGGGCTGTAACGGATGGGTGAACAAAAAGCCTGGTAAACGGCAGGTATCTTCGTTGATTTTGGGGTTGTATTTCATCGTACAAGACCCCAGCGGGTAGAAACCGCCATCTACGCTATAGTTGTAGCGCGAAAGTGCCATGTAGTGTCGCACCACATCCACTTCAGCCAGTTCGGGCAGGGGTAGGTCATCACGCAACAAACCGGCTTCGGGCAAATCAAAACGCGGCACATCCGGTTCAGGGAAGGTCATCCCAGTACGTCCGGGGGAGGATAACTCAAACAGGGTTGGCTCGGTCATGAGAGCACCTCCTGAACCACCTCAACCAGCGTATCAATTTCATCGCGGGTGTTCATTTCGGTCACGGCAATCAGGGCATGGTCTTTGAGCGCAGGATAATCTTGGCCTAGGTCATACCCACCGAGTATGCCATGTTCAAGCAAATGTTCGTTAATTTCAGCCACCGGCTTGGGGAAACAAACCGCGAATTCATGGAAGAAGGGCTGGCTAAAGCATAAACCCACCCCTGGCAATTTGCTCAACGCGCTGGCGGCATAATGCGCCTTTTGATAGCACAAGTTTGCTACCTGTTTTAGGCCATTTTTGCCCAAGACTGCCAAATAGACCGCCGAAGCCAGCGCAAGCAAGCCCTGGTTGGTGCAAATGTTGGAGGTGGCTTTTTCGCGTTTGATGTGCTGTTCACGCGCAGTGAGAGTCAGCACATAACCACGTTGTCCACGCGAATCAACCGTTTCGCCCACCAAGCGACCGGCCATTTTGTGTACATATTGTTTGCGGGTGGTAAAAAAGCCCAAGGACGGGCCGCCGTACCACATGGGAATGCCCAGGGGTTGGCCTTCACCCACCACAATATCTGCGCCCATTGCACCGGGGGTCTTAAACAGCGCCAAAGCGGTGGGGTTCGCCACCACACACACCAACGCGCCTTGGGCATGGGCAGCCTCTATCAGCTGGGTGTAATCAAAAATTCGGCCAAAGAAATCAGGATATTGCACAATTACCAGGGCGGTATTCGTGTCAATGAAGGGAACCAATGCCTGGGGGCTGGCTTGCAAATCGGCGTTGGGGTCATCTCCCTCTAGTTCAAGCTCCATCCCCTGAGTATAGGTGCGAATCACCTGGCGATATTGTGGATGGACGGTAGGGGAAATCACCACCTTGCGCCGCTTGCCCCGAAACACGGCAAAGGCCATATTCACCGCTTCAGCGGCAGCCGTCGCCCCATCATAATGGCTGGCATTCGAGAGTTCCATGCCGGTCAGAGCGGTCATCAAGCTTTGGTATTCAAAGATGGCCTGCAAGGTACCTTGCGAAATTTCAGGTTGATAAGGGGTATAGGCCGTATAGAACTCACCACGCCGCAAAATGTGGTCTACAACCGCCGGAATATAGTGATTGTACATACCGGCCCCCAGGAAGGAAACCAAATCGCTGCGCACATTTTCATTGCTGGCGGCAATTTCGGAAAGCAGGCTGGCGGCTTCCATTTCGGTCAGGGCCGGGGGTAAGTTGAGTTGGGGGAAGCGATATTTCGACGGTACGGCCTCAAAGAGCGCATCCAAGCTCTCTACACCAATCGTCTTCAACATCTCATCCCGTTCTTGGGGAGAAATGGGAATATAGGTCATAACACGTTCCGCTTGTCCTCACAAAGGACGGCTCAACAATGGCTGTGGAGCCGTTCACTCCTAACTAATGGGCGCGTTCCTGGCAGTGCTTTTCGTATTCAGCAGCATCAAGCAGGTTGGCAGGGTCGCCGCCTTCGATTTGAATAAACCACGCACCATAGGGGTCGCTGTTGATGGTTTCCGGGTTATTCGGCAAATCTTCATTGATAGCCACTACCTTACCGCTGACCGGTGCTAGCACTTCAGAGGCGGCTTTGACCGATTCGACGGACGCAATTTGCGTTCCCGCTTGCACTTCATCGCCTACGCTAACGGTGATTTCCATAAATACGATGTCCGAAAGTTGGTCCTGGGCATAGTCGCTAATGCCGACTTTGCCGGTCGCTGGGTCAAACCATTCATCGGTTTTGGCATATTTGAGGGTAGAAAGGAAGGTGGACATAGGGTGAACTCCTTTTTAGGAAATGAACAGACGACAAAATGTGGACTTGAAATGGAGTGTTAACACGTGCACGATGCAGCCCAAACGATAAAAAGGCGCGCGAATTCCCTCGCGCGCCCTCTGTAATCGAGCCTGAGAGATGCACCTGCCGGGTTAGCGCAGGTTTGCCCCGTCGGCAGCCGGATGTACGGCATTTTCCAGAGTGTTCCGGGGTAGAGTCCTTTTGCCTGAGAGTTTCACCCGCCCTGGCCAGAAACGGGTTTGCCCCTTCGGCGCTTTCGGCCCGTTTTGCGCTATGAGTTCAGGACGGGCGAAAGTCTCTTCCCTACCACCGTTGGATTGTCATGCTCATTCTATGGGCAAGGAAAACAAAAGTCAAGAGCAAACGCTCACCGATTCGGGCGATTTTTGGCCTGACCAAGGCTTTCATGATACACTCGGCGAAATTCGGCCCTACCAGAGCAACGAAAACGATGGACGTGTGTATTATCCCTGGGCGCTCTGGCGGCCCTGAAACTTGCGTATTTCTGGAGTTTTATCATGCAATACCGTGGATTGCTTGCTCAATATCGCGCTCTACTGAACTTGCCTGCCCACACCCGACCAATCACCCTGTTAGAAGGAAATACACCGCTCATTCCTGCACCACATCTGGCGCATGAACTGGGAGGCGGTTTCGAGTTGTTTATCAAATATGAAGGCTTGAACCCAACCGGCTCGTTTAAGGACCGGGGCATGACGGCTGCCATCAGTGAGGCCGCCGGACGCGGTGTGACGACCGTGATTTGCGCCAGCACAGGCAACACAGCCGCTTCTGCTGCTGCCTATGCCTCACGCGCCGGCATGAAGTCCATTGTGCTGATTCCCCAGGGAAAAGTGGCGGCTGGCAAACTGGCCGGTGCGGTGGCGTATGGAGCGCAAGTCGTGCAAATTGACGGCTCGTTTGATGATGCATTGGCGATGGTGGTCGAAATTTCGAACAAACACCCCATCGCGCTGGTCAATTCCATCAATCCGTATCGCATCGAGGGCCAGAAGACCGCCGCCTTTGAGATTTGCGATGTGCTTGGCCAGTCTCCTGAATGGTTGTGCCTGCCGGTGGGCAATGCTGGCAACATTACTGCCTATTGGGCAGGCTTTCGGCAATACAACGACCTAAAGTGGTGCGGTTTGCCGCGCCTGCTGGGGGTACAAGCGGCAGGTGCAGCCCCGCTGGTGCTTGGACATCCCGTGGAAAAACCTGAAACCGTAGCAACCGCCATCCGCATTGGAAAACCGGCACGCGGCGAACAAGCGCTAGAGGCCGCAGATGAATCAGATGGTCGTATCATCGCTGTCAGCGATGAGGAAATTCTTCACATGCAGAAAATACTGGCAAAATTAGAGGGCATCTGGGTCGAACCTGCCTCTGCAGCTGGCTTGGCCGGCCTAGCGCATCAAGTGGTTCATGAAAAACTCGACCTACGTGGAAAGCGGATTGTCGCTATCTGCACCGGTCACGGCCTAAAAGACCCTGACATCGTAACCAAAGGCTTGCACCAGCCAATCCTTGTTGCTCCACGCTTAGATGCACTGGAGCAGGTCATTTTGGGCGAGGGCAAAGCAACATAAAAAAACGCCGGTCTCAAGCCGGCGCCATAGACGAGACAAAACATTAAGGCT
The DNA here is from genome assembly GCA_003130845.1 of Anaerolineae bacterium. Lineage (GTDB taxonomy): Bacteria > Chloroflexota > Anaerolineae > Anaerolineales > Villigracilaceae > UBA5195. The sequence goes on along the minus strand of QEXW01000058.1, from coordinate 14,063 downwards.
GAATATATTCTTTCAAGTTATGTTCCACCGCATACGCCGCGGCTTCGGCCCGGTTGTTGACGCCTAGTTTGGAGAGAATACTGCTGACATAATTTCGCACCGTGCCTTCGCCCAAAAAGAGCGCTTTGGCAATTTCGCGGTTGGTTTTACCTTCCGAAACGAGCAAAAGAACATGTTTTTCCTGCTGGCTAAGGTGCGAAAACGCTGAGGCTTCTTCTTCTTTGACTGCCTTACGCACTTCCTGGAAAACGCGCTGGGTGACGGCTGGGTCCAGCAAGGCTTCTCCGCGTCCTACGGCTTCCAGGGCACGCACGAGTTCCTCACCGCCAATCTGCTTGAGAACATACCCCGAAGCGCCTGCGCGGATAGCCGAAAACAACATCTCATCCTCGGCATAGGAGGTCAGCATCAACACTTTGGTATCCGGGAAGCGCTGCACAATTTCTTCACAGGCTTCAATGCCTGAAGTCCCCGGCAGACGAATATCCATGACAACCACCGAAGGCTGTAACGAAGCCACCAATTCAATGGCCTCTCTGGCCGAGGCAGCCTCACCCACCACATCGAAGTTAGGGTGTCGTTCCAACAGAGCTTTCAGTCCCAAGCGCACAACTTCGTGGTCATCTACCAGCACAATACGCTGTTTGGTCATGGATTTCATTCTCTCCTCGTGTGATTGACTTGAGAGTATAGTCGAGAGATTTTCAAAAGGCAAGGTCTGGATAAACTCACCTGCGCCCGCATAAAAACTACTGCGGGCGCAGGTTGAAATCTTCACAATTTCATTCGGTTGCGTTTGCCGCCCCTGCCGCTTGTGGAGCATTGGACTTGCGATGGTCAGTGATATACCAGCCACCGCCCTTAAATATCACCTGCGGTGAAACATAAAGGCGTCGCACGGTGTGATGTCCGCGCGGGCAGGTTATCTCTTGCGTTGCGCTGGAATAAGGAATGTGTTTCTCAAAATTTGTTCCACATTCAACGCAGGTAAAATCATAGAATGGCATAGGCAATTCCGTATGAAGGATAAGGCTCGTCCCGAAGACTAGCAAGTCTCCAGGACGAGCAGAGGGGACTTATTTGGCCTTGACAGTGATGGTGCGCGGTTTGACGGCTTCGGCTTTGGGCAAGGTAATGGTCAACACGCCATTTTGGAACTCTGCCTTGGCTTTGTCAGTTTCGACCTGCGTGGGCAGTAACATGCTGCGCTCAAAGGAGCCAAAGCGGCGCTCTTTCACTTGGTAGACAGCGTCTTTCACGTCCTCATCCTGGCGGAATTCGCCTTTAATCGTGAGGACATCACCCGTCACTGAAATTTGCACATCCTCAGCAGACAAGCCGGGCAGCGCGGCTTTGACAACGACTTTGTCATCGGTTTGGTACATATCCACCGCGGGCATGCCCCAGTTGTTCAGGCTGATGGGGCGGGTAAAAGCATCATCGAACAAGCGGTCCATGGCTTCGCGCAGGCTCATCATTTCGCGCATCGGTTCCCAACGGATAAGATTGGACATAGTATCATCTCCTTTCCTTATCTGATGGAATTTGTTTTTACAGCCTAAACTATACAGGGCTTGCGTTAGAAAAACGCAAACCCTGTATAAAAAGTTCGTCAAAAAAGTTTAGTTGTCTTTGGACTGGCGCCGAAAATCAATAAAACGATAACCTACTCCGCGCTCGGTCAGAATGTATTTCGGGTTCGCCGGGTCTTTTTCAAGTTTTTGGCGCAGGTAGTTAATATAAAGCCGCACGTAATGTGGCTCGTCACGATATTCATAGCCCCAAACTTTGGCCAGCAACTGGTCATGAGAGACCACCCAACCGGCATTTTGTACTAAGTGATAGAGCAAGCGATACTCTGTCGGGCGCAGTTTGACGATTTTTCCTTCCAGCCAGACTTCCCGACGATCGAAATCAATTTTCAAACGCTCATCCACTTCGATCAGCCCATGCATCGAGCCGCTCGCGCTTTCTGTGCGGCGTAACACGGCCCGCACGCGGCTGACAAGTTCACGCGGGCTGAATGGCTTGGTGACATAATCGTCAGCGCCTAATTCTAAGCCGCGCACCCGGTCATCTTCTTCACCCTTAGCGGTCAGCATAATCACCGGCACGTTGCTGATTTCCCGTATCATCTCCAGCACTTCGAAGCCATCCAAGTCAGGCATCATCACGTCTAACAAAATCAAGTCGGGGTTAACATCGCGCAGTTTCTGAATGGCCTGACGCCCATTAAATGCCTCACTCACCTGAAAGCCATCATGCTCCAAATTGAGCCGAATAAAGCGCACCATGCGCTCTTCGTCATCCACGACCAAGATTCGTCGTCTTTCCATTTCGTCCGGCATATTATTTCTCCCTCACAAAGCCGATGATTTCTTCCTCTTCTTCTCCGGGGATAATTTCGATGAAAGCAATGCGCGCCATAGGCCAGATGACTTCGGTCACGTTGGCTTGCAGGTAGTGCAGGTCTTTCCCATCGCGGCGGCGCGGATTTTTGACGGTAATAATTTGGTCGGTTGGCGAGGGCAATTCGTTAATTTCTCCCAAAATGGGGTCTTCGTTCAAAATATGAATGAGGATGGTGGGCATGAGGCACCTCTAGGATAAGACGATTTGCATTTTGAGTTTGCCCAGCGCAACAATATCGCCGTGCCGAAGGGGTTGTTCAATGTTCGGCACAATTCGCATTCCATTGATATATGTGCCGTTGGATGAGCCCAAGTCCATAATGACAATGTTACCGGCATTGTTCCGAATCACCGCGTGCAAACGGGAGACACCATTATCAAATGCCTTAAAGGGCGAAAGGTCAATATCTGGCATAATCGGTTGATTTTCGCTGACGCGGCCCATCGTAAATTCCATACGGTCGGAAATCGGTAATATTTGACCGCTTTCGAGCAGGTGAAGGGAAATCCACGCAGGCACCTGAGAAACCGGCTGCGGTGCAGAAACCGTCTGTAGTTCGCCGGTGGCTGTATCAAAGCGCTGCGTTTCGCCTGGCGTATACTGAACCAGTTGCATTCCACATTCACTGCAAAAGATAGCGCCGTCGGATTCCTGGTGTTTGCAGTTTGGACAGACAATCATCGTTTTCGCTCCCCGGGCAACAAAAGCGCCCGCGTTCCGTATTTTATCTGTTTATCTCCAGATTCGGAAAATTTCTTCTCACGTTCAATGTTTTCAATTTCCAGCATAATCGTCTTGGCCATGCTGCGTTCCCCTTGCACCAACAAATGCGTGGCCATTTTTTGCAAATGCTGGGTTGCTTTTTCGTAGTTTCCGGCTTCCACTTCAGCACGCGCTTTTTCTTGCAAACGATACAGAGTCAATTTAGAGAGCGCTTGCACCAAAGCCGGCGGGGGAGGTTCGGGCGTTATCGTTTCGCGAACTGAAACCGCCAAACGGAGTGGAACGGGCTGAAAGGCCATATTGAGCGTAGCAGCAGAAATTTCCAGTTTCCCGTTGATGAGATCTACCGTCTCTTGTCCCGCCTTGACCGGCTGGATGAGAAATTCGAGCAACACTGAGAGCGGCCAATCTTTCAGAATAGGCCCGAGTGGAATGGGAGGTTGTTTGGAAAGCGGCGCCGCTTCTGGTTGCAGGCGAAAAGCGTAACTGACCGTAACCTGCTCAGAGGGCTGGAAGTCTAACACCACATTTTCGGCAAACGTCTGGTTCAGATTGGAGAATTTTTCGTTGAGCAAGCGTTCGATGTCTTTGGGTTGAGAGACGTACATGGCTGTCCCGCCAGTGTAGGAAGCCAACTGGTCGAGAAAAATATCATTCCAACCGCTCCCAATTCCTAGGCCGCTAATCCCAATTCCCAAGTCAGCCGCCTGTTTGGCCAGTTCGTAGCACTGTTGTTCATCTCCATACGTGCGTCCATCCGTCAAAAGAATGATGTGACTCACGGTGGTTGGGTTGGCATAGCGGCGAATCTCTTCAAACCCGGCCTGCAACCCTTTGAAGATTTCTGTGCCACCGGCGGTTTGCAGCATTTGAATGCGCGTTTCAAGTCGGTGGGTGTTGCCTTGATGACGTGTAGCCGGAATGACGATTTCTGCTCGGTCGTTGAAGGAAATAACCGAAAAAATATCGTTCGGCTTCAGCTGGCGGATAATCTGCACCGCGCTTGATTTGACCGTGTCGAGCCGCTCGCCTTTCATCGAAGTGGAACAATCGAGTACTAAACACAGGTTAAGCGGTGCACCGGAAATGGTCTTTTTTTGTTCTTCGCTGGGGATAATATCAATGAGCACGTATAGCAGTTGAGATTCTGGCAATCTCGCGATTTCTTTGCGGCTGAGTAAAACACGCTTCTCAACCACTTCAGGGGCGGTTTCTTCAGGTCCAAGGGTGGCATCATACGCCGAACGGCGTGCCGGGTCGGAAAGAACCTGATAGGCTTGTTGAACTTCTAGGAAGAGTTCTGTTTCGCCAGGCGCTTGGTTTGCATCAGGATGCAGGCGCTTGGCAGCTTTATGATAAGCACGCCTGATTTCTTCTTGCGTGGCAGAACGCAAGAGCCCCAACAAAGCATAAAAATCAGGTCGTTTGATGGGCATACACTTCAAGCAAGCAGTTGCACCAAAATCGCGCTGATGTTATCAGGCCCGCCGGCTTCATTGGCGGCTGCGACCAGGTTATAACAAGCGCGTTGTAAATTGGGTGCTTCGTAGATGATTTTACGAATTTCATCTTCAGGCACAACGCCCCACAAACCGTCACTGCAAAGGAGCAGATAGCCGCCAACCGGGAAGGGAGTTGTGACCACATCGGGTTCCAAGTTTTCGCCTTGGCCTAATGCGCGGTATAGAACATTGCGCTGAGGGTGGACCGCAGCCTCCGCCGATGTGATTTGCCCCAATTCCTCTAAGCGCTGCACCAGCGAATGGTCACGGGTAATCGCCTCCATCCGTTGTTCATTGTAGAGGAGATAGGCACGACTATCACCCACATGGGCAATCGTCAATTGTTGTCCTAGCACAATCGCTGCAGTAACGGTCGTGCCAGAGCCAGGAGCCTCCCGTAAGACAGCCCGTTGCGCTTCCTGCACAGCCGCTTGGGCAATTTCTTGCAACGATTCATCCAGCGGCAACGAAGGCAGGTTGAACAAGGTGCTGTAAAATTTTTTCATCACATAGCCAGAAATCGTCCGAATGGCAACGTTGCTGGCCACTTCACCATATTGGTGACCGCCCATCCCATCTGCAATGATAAACAACCCAAACGGCGGATTGCTGTTATTGCCGGCGATGGTGGTTGTCAGCGAGAACAAACTATCTTCATTGAGCTCACGTTGACGCCCGACCGATTGCCCACTTGCCACAAGCAACTGAGCCGGTTCATGGCGGTTGAGCGCCATGGATTTTATCGTTTGCAGCTGTAGCTCAGAAAGCGGCGCTGTCACGACGTTATCGTTCGATACGGCAGCCTTTTTGGTTTCTTTTTTGCCGAACAGATTGCGGAAGAAATCCATAAGAGGAGTCTCCTTGTGAGTGATTTGCAGAGCATTCAGGCCAACAGCGCATACACGAAGTGGTCGTTCGAGCCAACGTACACGATGTCATCGAATACCGTTGGTGTGCCAGTAATCGGGCCTTTGGTTTCAAATTTCCAACGCAATCGTCCGGTACGATATTCGAGACAGTACAGATGATTGTCTACCGAGCCAATGTAAATCGCATCTTTGTATACAACGGGAGAACTATTCACCTGGTGATTGGTCTTAAAGCGCCAAATCTCCTTGGCACTTCTCTTATCAACAGCATATACATGTCCATCCGCAGAACCGGTAAACACCAGGTTGTCTGCGATGGCCGGTGAAACAATAGACGGCTTGTCCATGCGGAAGCGCCACAACATCCAGCCCGACTTGGCATCTACCGCGTAGAGAAAACCATCCATAGAGTTGACATATACAACGTTATCTTCCACCCAGGGAGAGGAGGTGATGGCCCGCTTGGCCTTGAAGCGCCATTTGACCTGACCACGAAAATCCAAACACAACAATTCACCGCCTTCTGTGCCGAAATAGACCATCTCGTTTACAACGAAGGGGGTAGAGCGGATTTCATCGCCACTATCAAACTTCCAAGCCGCACGTCCAGTCGTGATGTTAATGGCATGTAATAAATGGTCGTCTGAACCGATGAAGAGGTGTCCATCGGCAATCCGTCCAGAGCAGCGAATAGGCCCATCCGAGTAGTACACCCACGATATTTTTCCCAGACGCGCACTGACGGCATACACCCGACTATCGGCTGAGCCAAAGAAAATCGTGTCATCCGCCACGGCAGGGCGGCTGACAATGCCGCCTTCAGTCGCATATTTCCACTGGAATTCCCCACTCGAAGCGTTCAAAGCATACAGGTTATTATCATAACAGCCAATATAAACAAAGCCCTTATACACCAGGGGTGTGCCACGCACTTCATCTTCACACTGAAATGCCCAGACGGGTTTAATCCCCTCCGAGAGAATGGCCGCCACCGTAACCGATTTGGTGCCAATGCGGTTAAGCAACCCTGTTTTGCGTCCGGCGCTCAGCAGGGCTTGCTTAAAATCATCCACCGTCTTAAAGCGGTCTTCCACGTTATATTGCAAGGCGGTATTGATTACCGTCTCAACCTCCACCGAGACACTCGGATTAATTTTTCGAATGGGGCGCTCGGCAAAGGAAAACGGCGGCTCTAAGCGCGGGTCACGTCGTGTGAGCAGGTGATGTAAGGTTGCGCCTAAGGCATAAATATCGGCTTGAATGCTGGCTTCGCCACGATATTGCTCCGGCGGAGAGTAGCCCTCCGTGCCAATCATGGTCCCTTTTTGGCCGGTCTGGAACGGCTTGGCAATTCCAAAATCTACCAGCACAATGTGATTGTATTGATTCACCATCACATTGGAGGGCTTCATGTCGCGAAAGATAATCGGGTCAGGCTTGTGATTATGCAAGTACGATAATACATCACACAGCTGAATAGCCCAATCCAGCACTTGCTCTTCAGGCAAAAATCCATCGGTTTGGCTAAGCACCACTTCTAAATCACGGCCATTAATGAATTCTTCGACCAGGTAGGAGCGATTATCGAGAGTAAAATAATCATAAATTCGTGGAATGGATGGATGGCTGAGCGTAGCCAGGATATTGGCTTCGCGCTCAAAGTTCTGGACAATCGTTTGACGCACGAGCGGGTCGGGTGCCTGGTTAATCATCTCTTTGACGGCCACCAGCTTGACAACGTTTGGAAAGTGCAAATCGCGTGCGCGATACACCGACCCCATGCCACCAACGCCAATCACTTCTTGAATTAAATAGCGATTAACCAGGTTGGTGCCAGGTTTGAGTTGGCCTGTGTTTGTCCGGCGCTCTCCAGAATCTGGAGACAATTCGATGCGTTGCGTTTCCATACCCATCTATTATAGAATAAGAAAACGAAGAATAAAAGTGATATGAAATTATAGTCTATTCTCCTACGAAATTTCAAATTTTGCATTGAAGTTCGCATGTTTCTCCCTGCAACCCTTGCCTGTGCGTCCGTTTTAGGGCAAAATTCCCCACAACAATGAAAATCCTTGCCGTAAGCGACCAGGTCATAGACCGGCTGTATACCAGTTCCGTGCGGGAGTTCTACAACGATGTGCAGATGATCATCGGGTGTGGGGACCTTCCGTATCCTTACTTGGAATTTTTGCTTACGGTATATAACGTCCCCTTATTATATGTGCCGGGCAATCACGACCCAGAATATGGTCAGCAAGCCAATTCCCGCGTAGCAGGGGGAGATAATGTAGACGGCGAAGTGCTGTATTCAAAAGGGTTGTTACTGGCGGGCTTGGGAGGTTGTATTCGCTATCAATCACACACGCCCAACCAATATTCGCAACGAGAAATGTACTTGCGTGCTTACGCCCTACTCCCCAAAATCATACTAGGGAAAATTCGTTACCGCCGCCCGTTAGATATTTTCATTGCGCATTCACCACCAGCAGGCATTCATGATGACGATGACCCGGCTCATCAGGGAATGCACGCGCTCAATTTTCTCATCCGCTGGGCCAAACCACGGTATTTTCTGCATGGGCACACAATCTTCTACCGCCAAAATCTAAAGAGCCATATCACCCTCTACCATGGCTGTCAGGTTGTCAATGTTTACCCCTATCGCATCATGGAAATTGAATAGAGAACCAATCCAATGACTACTCGCCACCCTTTAGCCGGGGTGTATGCCGCCGCACTCACCCCTCTCAAACCTGATTTTTCGATCGATCCGGATGCCATTGTCCCGTTTTTGAATTTTCTGGCTGCGCGTGATTGTCATGGAGCGCTGTTGTTCGGCACCACCGGCGAGGGACCTTCCTTTAGCACCGAAGAACGAAAACAAATGTTCCAGGTGGCACAAGGCGTACGCCAAACCTTTCCGGAGTTTCGCCTGCTAGCTGGAACCGGCACTCCCAGCCTAACAGAAACCATCACCCTGACTCGCCTGGCTTTCGAGGCTGGCTGCGAGGGCGTGGTTGTTTTGCCACCCTACTATTACAGAAAAGCGAATGATGATGGCCTGTTTTTGTGGTACGACCAAGTAATCCGCCAGGCAGTACCGCAAGGCGGTTACCTGCTGGGGTATCACATTCCACATCAAGCCGGCATGGGACTCTCGCTCGATTTGCTGGCGCGTTTGAAAGATGCGCATCCGCAAAAATTTGCCGGCATTAAAGACTCTTCCGGCGACGCTGACTATGCCATTGCTCTCGGAGGACGCTTTGGCCCAGACCTGCTCGTGCTGACCGGAAACGACCGCTTGTTGTTACATGCGCTCGAACACCACGCCGGCGGCGCTATCACAGCCATTGCCAACCTGTATTCGCCGCTTTTACGACAAGTCTGGAATATCTTCTCCCAAGGCGAAGATGCGATTGAAGCACAAGAAGAACTGACGCGTTGCCGAAGCGTTTTCGACCATTACACCCCTTTCCCCTCTATTTTGAAGGCCATGCTAGCACGCATTTATGGATTTGCACGTTGGCCCGTGCGCCCGCCACTCTTACCGGTGCCACAGCAAACCGAAGAACAGTGTTGCACCGAATTGCACGCCTGCCAAGAAACGGTTTAAGCCAAAACTAGAATCCTAATCCGCGCTCTCGCAGTGAAACCCAGCGACCTTGGCCAATCACCAGATGGTCAAATATCTCAATATCCAGCATCTTGCCCGCCTGAACGAGGGCGCGGGTCAGGGTTACGTCATCCGGGCTGGGCGTTGGGTCGCCGCTAGGGTGATTGTGGATAACAATTAGCCCCGAAGCATTTTTGCGAATGGCCTCGCGGAAAACTTCTCCTATCCTGACCTGCGCCGAATTGACCGAGCCGCGATAGAGGTCCACCAAGTCTATGACTCGATTGCGGCGATCAAGCAACATAACCCGTAGATGTTCCTGCTCCAACGCCGACATTTCATACATCACCAGCGCCGCCGCATCCGCCGGGGAATGGATGGATGGACGCTCTTCAGGTGATTCCAGCATCAGCCGTCGTCCAAGTTCAATGGCGGCTTTGAGTTGCGCCGCTTTGGCTTCGCCGATACCATGTTGATTGGTCAAATCCACAAAAGGTGCGCGATGCAGCCCGGCAATCCCACCAAACGTTTTTAATAGGCGCTGACCGACTTGTACCGCATTTTCCCCCGGCACGCCCACGCGCAATAAAATAGCAATCAACTCCGCATTCGAGAGTGCCTGCGGCCCCAACGCAGCCAGCCGTTCGCGCGGACGGTCTGCTTCATGCCAATCGGTAATTCGGTAGGTGGGTTTTGAAGAGTTTTCTATCATGAACCGATGTTTCCATGCTTGAAATTGCGCAAGCCCTGCGCAAAACACGAGTTAATTGTAAAATCAAATCCCTATGGACACATCTCTCCGATCTCACTCCATTGCTGGCTATATTTTTGTTTGGACAGGCCTTTTGCTGGCAGCCCTCTTGGCTGGCGGCCTGATTTGGTCAGACATCGAAGCCGTTTTTTATGGTCTGCCCACGTTAACCAACGAGCGCTTTGGTGGCTTATCTTGTCCGCCGTTGATGACCCGCTCCGAAACGGCCAATCTATACGTCACTGTACGCAACCAGACGGACCGCGCCATTTCACCCCTAATTCGGGTGGAAATCAGCGGACCGGCGTTGATGACCTCGGACCGCGAAAAAACCCCTATCCTCCAACCAGGCGAAAGCACCACGCTGGCGTGGCCGCTTTCGAGTGCGAACATAGACCTAGGCTTCTTCATCTTCGCGAAAGCCTTTCGCTATCCTGAGTATCGCACATCCTTGGCGGAAGATACCTGCGGCATTCTCGTTGTAAATTTCCCATTGTTGGATGGAAATGCCTTATTGGCGCTCTGGCTTGCAATCAGCATCGCTGGTCTGCTGGTTGGCTTTGGGCTTTTAGAAAAACAAGCCAGCATAAGCAGTCGCAACACTGCCTTGCGAAGAGGCTTAAGAATGGCTGCCATTGTTACGCTGGTTGCCGTTCTTTTCGGGCTGCGCGGCGATTGGGTTCTCGGCTTGCTCATGTTTGTTATTCTGGTCTTGCTAATGGCCGTGTTGTTATATTTTTGGTTGACATAATACGCTGGGCAATCCCCTTTGCACCACTAGATACATTCGGAGCTGGCTAAGCAATCATTTCTAGGCTAATTTCCCACAGGCGCTCGGCCGTTTTTTGGTCATAGGAAGCCGGGTCCGAGGGAACGGGCTGTTTATCTACAAAATATTTGCCGCTCACGCCTTCAACTTCTGCCGAACAAGCGAGATACACGCCGGTGGATGCGCCCTCTTCGGCCGTACGAGCAATTGGTGAAATAAGGCGCATGGCCAGGTTCATCAAAGCGCCATTGTTTTTGCCAAAACCGGTAGCCACAAAGCCGGGGTGCATCGCATTCACGGTAACGCCTTTACCGGTTAGGCGGCGTGCCAGTTCGTAGGTGAACAGCAGGTTCATCAGTTTGGACCGGCCATACACTGTCCATCCACTATAAGATTTCTCGCCTTGCAAGTTGTCAAAGTCAATCACCTGGCCCCGGTGTGCATCCGAAGAGACATTGATGATGCGCGCTGGGGCAGTGGCTTTCAAGGTATCGAGCAACAGATTGGTCAAGTGAAAATAGTTCAAATGATTGAGCGCAAAGGTCATTTCCAGGCCGTCGGGCGAAACCTGTCGCGTCATATAAATTGCGCCAGCGTTATTGATAAGAACATCCAAGCGCGTTCGGCGTCGTTTGAATTCATGCGCCGTTAACTGAACACCGGCGTGGGTAGCCAGGTCTGCCAAGATGGTTTCAATATTTGGGTTGCCAGTCTGCGTGCGGATTTGTTCTGCCACCGTTGCCAATTTCGCAGAATTGCGTCCGACCAGCGTAACATGTGCCCCACGTTCGGCAAGTTCACGCGCCATCGCCAAACCAATACCGGAGGTAGCGCCGGTAATCAATACAGTTTTTCCTTGCATTGAGGCAGACATCTATGCTCCTTTGGGGCTTGCAAGCCAATCCAGGGCTTCTTCCAGTGTGTCAAACACGTTGAACTTCAACTCGCCAACTACTTTGGAAAACGCATACAGCAAATAACGCCGATAGCCACTTACACCTACCACAGCGCGCTTTTCAATATACTGATTTGTCACTTTGACCAATTCGAGCAATTCATGAATAATGTCTTCGTTGGCCAGCGTGCCTTCGACATAAGAAACTGAACGAACCGAATGAGCAGGGCGGCCACTTAATTCTTGTCGAATCGCCTGGCATTCGGCAGCAATTTCATCAACATTGCTGCCCCGGTGCGAAAAATCCGCGATGAAAATAGGAACCCCATGGTGTGTTACCCAGCGCGATTTCATCGCTTGCCTCCAATTCCGCTCCAACATCTTTCACACTGGTGAAAATTATAGCATACGCCTGGATGAAAACTTCTTCCACTCGCAAAATATCAAGCCAACCCGTCCAAAAGGCACGGCACCCCTTAATTCCCTACGCCAACCCGTAGAAAAAAAGCAAAGTGTGATATAATGTGTTTACAATTTTGTAAGGCAAAGCGTTTCAGTTTTCGATAACGCAAACGCAAGGGGCGCTACAAGCCAACGTTGCAGAGATTCTCGCCCCGTAGTTCAATCGGGGTTTTTGTTTTAGAAATACAAACAAGGAACTGCGGTGGGATTTTGACTTTGGCAACGAAAAAGACAGGGTTTTATTGCACCACATGGGGTTTAAGCAACACAACCTAACTTCCTTGAACCTTCTCCTTGTGCATCTACCGATTTTCATAGGGGCACATCTGCAAACAATAACAATATGCACACACTTTCGAACAAACAACAAATTGCTTTAAACCTATTTACGAACATCCTTTCCATGGGAATTGGGATGTTGGTCAGCATCTTACTTACTCCTTACGTGATTAACAAATTGGGTTTAGTGGCGTACGGATATATTGGGTTAATGAACAACATCACCAACTTCATGGCAGTCATCACCTATACCTTGACCTCGATGGTCGCCCGCTTTTTGATAGTCTCGCTTGAAAAACGGGGCCCAGAGCAAGCCAGCGATTACATCAGTAGCGCTTTGGTGACCAATTTGGTGATGGTTGCCGTGCTTTTCCCAATCATCACCATTTTCAGTGCATACGCCGATAAGATTTTCAAAATCGAAACTGAATTTGTCACGGATGTCAAGATTGCTTTTGTGATAGCGGGGACAGCCTTTCTGATTAACTCCATCACACTCGTTCTAGCAGCCTATCCGTATGCCGCAAACCGCCTAGATATTTCAAACTGGGTCAGCATTCTAGGAAGCATCGTGAGAGTCTCCTTTGTTTTTGTGATTTTTTCGGTGCTGAGCGCGCAAATTTGGCTGTACAACCTGGCCAGCGTTCTGCAAACGCTCACGTATCTCATAATAATTTTGTTCTTTTTAGATAAGTTACTTCCAGGAGTCAAACTTGAACTCCAGCGCTTTCGCTTCGATATGGCATGGGAACTTCTATCAGCTGGTTTTTTCAATTCAATTATTTTGCTAGGGAACAATTTTCTCACGCAAATTGACCTGATTGTGGGTAACCGCTTCTTGCCCGGTGACATTGTGGGGATGTACGCGGCGATTTTGTTACTGCCGAATACCATTCGGAATATCGCTTCTGCTGCCTCCTTGGCTTTCAGCCCCACTACCATCAAGCTGTATTCGTCCGGCGATATGGAAAACTTGCGAAATTATATTAACAACGCCATCAAATTTATCGGCATTCTTATCGGCTGGCCAGCTGCCATTATCAGCGGGTTAGGTGTGCCAATTCTTCATCTCTGGTTGGGAAAAGATTATTCAGACTATAAGTATCTGATTGTTTTGATGCTTCTTCCCCTCACAGTCAGCCTGGCGGCACATCAGATGTACATTGTGCAGCAAGCCTCGAACAAGGTCAAAATTCCCGCCATTGCCACATTGTTATTTGGCGTCACCAACGTTGTTTTGGCAATCTTAATGGTATCCACTTTCCGGTTAGGCATCTTCGGCATCGTCCTGGCAGGGGTGATTACAGCGACGGCACGCTCGGTGATTTTTTACCCATTGTATTCGTCGCTCATTACGCGCCAACCGAAATTCGCATACTATCAAGGCTTGTTTTTTCCTGTTTCTATAGCGGCTATCACCTGTGCTTTCGGGATTTTTCTACAAAATTACGTACCAATACGCAATTTTATAGATTTATTTGTTGCGGCGAGCGGATTATCTACCCTCTATTTTGGTCTTACGTTGGTATTCATGACAAAGAGCGAAAGAAGTGAGTTTCTAGCACAAAGTCTTGCAATCATCAAACGTCACGCTTAAGTACAACTACCAGCGCTTTCCAAGCACGAGGTCCTATGTTCATCATTTGCCGCGATAACGCCATTTGTCTCCGCACCATCAACCGTCTCATCTCCCGCCTACACGGCATTCCTTGCGGGCCGGTGCAACTGCTGCCACTCGGCAAGTACTGGCTCGGTTGGGCGCGCTGCCAGGCGCACGAAAACTTGCAC
>QEXW01000057.1 GCA_003130845.1 Anaerolineae bacterium | reverse complement strand
TGGATAACCTGGCTGCCCTGCTCACAACCGGTTACCAGGCCGTAAAAGATTGCTCTAGCCAGACGCGGGTGATGCTGCACATCGCCGAAGGCGGTAAAAACGATATGGCCCGCTGGTTCTTCGATAGCCTGACGCGCCGCAACGTGCCTTTTGATGTAATTGGCGTTTCGTTCTATCCGTATTGGCATGGCAGCCTGGCGCAGTTGCAAGTGAATTTGAATGATATTTCTGCTCGATATGAAAAAGATGTGATTGTGGCTGAGTTTGCCTATCCTTTTACACCGCTTGACCAGGATGGGTACCCCAATCTCTTTTCGCAAAAAATGATGATAGATGGGTATCTCTATACCCCCGAAGGCCAACGTCACATGATGAGGGATATTCTCTCGATTATCCGTGCGGTTCCCAACGGCCGGGGCTTGGGCCTGTTCTATTGGGATGCCACCTGGATTGCCGTACCGGGCAACGGTTGGGATTCCAAAAACCCAAAATCGGGCAACCCTTGGGAAAATCAGGCTCTCTTCGATTTCGAAGGCCGCGTTTTGCCTGCTCTGGCGGAATACTTGAACCCATAACCCTTTCTCTGCTTTCTCCGAAACCCTTATGAGCATGTTTTACGTCAACATTGTCCATCGGCCCGAAATGGTGCCGGAATACATCCAAAAAGAAGCCGAACAAGGCAAAGTCGAAGACCTGACACGTGCTTCTGTTTTGCAAGAATCGCTCGATATTTTTCGCACGCAGCAACGGATTGCGCACGAACATGGTCTGCGCACCACCATCCAAATGACCTATGCCAGCCTGTTTAATGCTGAAGCGGTGGCGATTGCCAGAGAACATCATGAGCAATACGGCGATGAAATCGGCAGCACGTTTTTAGGTCTGCAATGTGCTGAATTTCGGGAGAAATTCAAATCGCGCGAGCTGGCTATTTGGCTCTTTTCCATGGAAGACAAGCGCAAAATTGTAGATGAAGTTTTTGGTAAGTTTTACGAGGTATTTGGCTTTTATCCTACGTCCACCGGCTCGTATTACATGGACGCCGAGCTGGTCAATTACATCAAAGCGAAATACCCGATGGTTAAGGTAGCGGTGGCCACCTGTTGGGAGGAAGGCCCCAAAGCCTACTGGAACGCCAATAATTCCTGGTATACGCTCATGGATGGCGGCCCTTGGAATCCCTGGATTCCATCCAAGCGCAATATTCATTGTCCGGCTTCTGATGAAGATGACGATATTGGCATTGTCGCTATTCCTCATCTTTCGCGTGATTTGATGGCCGTGTTTGACGGCCCTGGCTCCTATTATGGCACGCACCCGCAGAACATCTTGCGCGGCATGGTGTACGAAGACCGGGAAATCCCCTATTTCAAGAATTTGGTGGACCAATACCGCGCTCTGGCAAAATACAACCGAGGATATTCCTATAACATGATGTACGTCGGTCCCGGGTGGATGAGCAAAAGCGGACGCTGGGAATGTGATTACGACTTTCTGCTGAAAAGCTACCAGGACGGCATGGCTTATTATGGCGGACTGAAAAGACAAGGGCTGTTGCAAGACCTGACGATGAGCGAATTTGCCGATGTGTATCGTCACAATCGGCCCTATACGCGCCCCGAATGCGCCCTCTGGAAAGACATTTTATATGGCTCCAAGCGGCAAATGTTCTGGTATGTGGACCCGTTCATGCGTTTTTGCCTGGATATGAACCAGGGTGGCGCGATGGTAGATTTGCGCCCGTATGCCGCCAAGTTGGTGCGTCCTTGCGGCGTTGGCACCAAAGCCAATCAGGATGCTTCTTACCCATTTTTGATTCAATCGCTCTATCGCGCCGGCTTTTTCACCCATTATGCCGGAGAGGGCGCTGTAAAAAGCTGCAAAATCGGCTATGGTAGCGAACAGGTGGATTTGTGTACTTGCCGTACCCAGGCTTCTTTTTCTGAAGATGGAGAGACACGTATCGTGACCCTCGAGCCGGTCACCATTGAGTTCAGCGATTGCAGTGTGCGGGTGCAGAGCATATTTCGCCTGCAAGAAGGCAGCGGCGAGATGGAGATTATTCGCCGCATTGTGGATTCGACCAAACCGGATGCCATCTTTTCGATGGACGAGTACATCACCGCTTGCTACGGCACAACCGAATATCCTGAAGACTTGACCGGCATGCGTTTGACGTTGCGGGCGGCGGAAGGTATTGAAACAATCGAATATGCTTATCAGTGCCGAGAAGCTGAAGCCCAAAACATTCAGCAAGTCGAGGCTCTTGTTCCCCAAGTAGATACTCACCTTTCCATGCGTCCTGACGGCCCCGCCACTGGATACTTCCGCGAGGGGTTTTCTTTCTCGCCGATGTACACCCTAGGCATAAAAAAATACTTGCAAGCGAAAGGAGAACTACGCACATGGCTCAAGGTCGAAAAGGCAAGTTAAATTATCGCTGTCCGCGCTGTCTCATGCGTGAAATTGATATGGATATGCTCTACGACCGCGAGCGAGACGAATATTATTGCTTGCGCTGTTCATTTACAGGGGACGAACAAGAAGTCCTGCGTCTGAATGCGCAATTTCGCGAGAAGTATCGTAATCGCATGGTTCGAATAACCGACTTTTGAAAAGGAGCGTAAAACCGCATGATGCACAAGAGACTCCCTGTTCGCGGCGCAGATATTTCTAGCCTGAAAAAATCAGAAGACCAGGGCGGGGTCTATTACGATGAACATGGCGTGCCAAGCGATGCACTCGCTATTTTGCAGGCGCATGGCCTGAATTACGCCCGCCTGCGGGTTTGGGTTGATTCGCCGGATGGCTACCATGGCAAAGCCCAACTCCTGGAGATGGCCAAACGGCTTAAGGCGCGCGAGATTTCTCTGCTGGTAGATTTTCACTACTCCGATACCTGGGCCGACCCAGGCAAGCAACCCAAGCCCAAGGCTTGGCAAACGCTGGATTTCGCCGGGCTGCAGCAAGCAGTCTATGACCATACCCGTGACATCTGCCAGGCTTTGCAAGCGCAAGGCACGCCGCCTGCTATGGTTCAGGTTGGGAATGAAATTACCAATGGCATGGTATGGCCAGAGGGAAAAAATGAGCAAGATTTTGGCAATTTGGCGGCTTTGCTCAAAGCAGGCATTCGGGCGGTACGCCAATATGCCCCTCGAGCGCAGGTAATGTTGCACTTGGACAATGGCGGCAACAACACGTTATATCGTTGGTGGTTCGATAATATTCTCGCGCAAGGTGTTGCGTTTGACCTGATTGGAGCTTCTTACTACCCGTATTGGCATGGCTCGCCGGCCGATTTGCAAAACAACTTAAATGACATTGCCCTGCGCTACAATAAAGACATTGTGGTGGTCGAAACGGCGTATCCGTTTACCTTGCAAGATAACGATAACTACGAGAATGTCATCACCACGCAAGAACAGCCCGGCTATCCCTTTACGCCTGAAGGGCAGGCCAAGATGCTGGCGGACATTTTGTCGGTCGTGTGCGATGTGCCGAATGGGCATGGCTTAGGCGTGATGTGGTGGGATGCGACTTGGATTGCCGTCTCCGGGAATGGCTGGGACCCGGCAGACCCCACCTCGGGGAATAATTGGGAGAATCAGGCCTTGTTTGATTACAACGGCAGACCCTTACCGGCTTTGCGCGTGTTGGGGAACCCATCTTGTTGACCGATGTCCATATTCTATCCATAGCCCCAGGCGATAACTGCCCCAGCCCAGTGCCAGGCCTCCGAGAGGGTCCACAAGATGGTGTTGCCCGGTGAACAAGGTGGATACGATAACCAGTGCCACGCTGCCATGCAGCCACAAGCTCCAGCGCGGCTGCCAGAGCGAACCAAAAAGCGCAATCAACGTTGTATACAGAACATGGCCGCTCGGAAAAGCGTTGAACACGTTGTCGTGGGTGTATAGCGTTTGCAAGAAGCGCGAAGCCCAATCGGTTGCTTCGATCACCGGGCGTTCGGTATAGGTAGGGAAAAAGAAATAAATGAGCGTTGCGACCGTAATAGAGAATATGGAAGCAATCATCAGTGCGCGGAACAATTTGGCTTCCATCTTCCAGGCTGCTAGCGCAAAAGCGGCTATCCAAAATGGCAAGAACAACAAGTAAGGAATGATAAATATAGGAATAGTAGGGATATACGCATCGAAAGAGGTTTTTAAGTTATACCCTTCCGTCAATAAACGGTTGAGTGGGAAATATAGTCCTGAAATGAGGGCTAACGCCGTTAGCCAAAGGAAGCGTTGGGTTCGGGTCATGGTTGGTTCCTGATAACTTAAGATTGATACCGAAATTCTAGATTGCGCCCCTGTGAACCAACCAAAAACTCCCTGTGAAAATTCTGTGAAACAAACTTAACTATCTAACTGCTCTTACCCCGTATTGCGGCGCTTCCCCCCATCCATCTTCCGACGGAAGAGTGTGAACCAACCAAAACCTCCCCCATTAACCCAAGTTGTCACCTTGCAAAATTGGTACAGGCTTTAACGCCAAGTCGCAGAACCGCAAGAAAAAAGCGTAAAAATCTTGGCGTTTGATTGCCGTTGGATTCACAAAACCCATCCGAAAGCGATTTCAGAACCAAAAGTGGCAACTTAAGTCATTAACAGCGTTTTCACAGCAAAAAAGAGTATGATGAATAAACGATGCGCAATCCCCCAATCCCTCAATCCCTCAATCCCTCAATCCTCCAATCCCATGCCCACCGTTCTGATTGTTGATGACGACCCCAAATTGCTCAAAATGCTCCAGCGCACGCTGACCTATGAAGGGATGAACGTGCTGACGGCCTCCAATGGCCTGGAAGCGCTGGAACAAGTGGATGCTCATGCGCCTGACCTGCTGATTCTGGACTGGATGATGCCCAAAATGGACGGCTTGACCCTGCTTCAGCAGTTGCGCGCCGAGAAGAACCGAGCGCCGGTGCTGATGCTCACCGCCCGCGATGCCATCGAAAACCGCGTAGAAGGCCTGGAAAGTGGCGCCGATGACTATCTGGTGAAACCCTTTGCCCCTGCCGAATTGGTGGCGCGAGTGCATGCCCTGCTGCGGCGCGTTCAACCGGCGCAATCTGACCAGCCCCTGACGTATGCCGATGTGCGGCTAGACCCGCTGGCGCGCGAGGCCTGGCGCGGCGCAGAAAAACTGAATTTGACCCTGACCGAGTTCAACTTGTTGGCGCTCTTTCTTCGCCACCCTCGCCAGGTGTTGGAACGCAGCCGCATTCTCCACGAAGTGTGGGGCTACGATTTCGGCGGTGATGACAACGTGCTGGAAATCTACGTCGGTTACCTGCGCCGCAAATTGGAAGCCGGTGGCCAACCCCGTCTCATCCAAACCGTGCGCGGGGTAGGGTATGTCTTGAGAGAAGAGTAAATCCATGTCTATCCGTTTACGTTTTGCCTTGCTTTACAGCGCTATTCTGGCCGTCATCTTGGCTTTTATTGGCTTGGCCATACATGGCATTCTCTCGCGCGTCACCTACCTGGCCTTGCAAGATGACCTGCGCCGCGCCAGTTTTGGGCTGGGCGAGGCCATTCTCGCCGCCAACAGCCTGAACGTGCAAATTCCACCCGTCACAGGCCGCCCGCCACGCGCCTTTGATGATTTTCCCGAAGACCGCCCGTTTCGTGACCTGCGCGAGCGCGAAATCGTGCGCATTCTCGACCCGCTCGGCAACCTGCTCGCCAGCCCGCAGGGGCGCGCCGAAGACGCCTTGCCGCTGGATGCCCAAGGCCTAACCCAATTGCAAGCCGGGCGCGATTGGTGGCAGACCGCCATCGTCAACGACCAGGCCATGCTCATTTACAGCCGTCCGTTGGCGCAAAACGGCCAGGTGCTCTACATTTTGCAGGTAGCGCGCTCGCTCGAGGAGCGCAACCGCTCCCTGCGCTTCTTTGGGCTGACCTTTGGTGGGTTGAGTCTGTTCATCATCATCACCGCGCTGGGGGTAGGTTGGTTGTTTTCGGGTTTGCTGCTACGCCCTATCGTGCAAATCACCCAAACAGCGCAGAAAATCGGCCAGGAGCGCGATTTCAGCCACCGCGTGCAATATCGCGGCCCGCAGGATGAAGTTGGCAAACTGGCCGCCACCTTCAACGACATGCTTTCCCAACTACAGCAAGCCTACGAGAAAGTAGCACATTCGCTCCAAATGCAGCGCGACTTCGTGGCCGATGTCTCCCACGAATTGCGCACACCGCTCACCACCCTGCGCGGCAACTTGGGTTTGCTCCAGCGTAAGCCACCCTTGCCGGTAGAAGAACAATCTGAAATTTTGAGCGATATGGCGGAAGAAAGCGACCGCCTGATTCGCTTGGTGAACGACCTGCTGACCTTGGCGCGCGCCGATGCCGGGCGCAATCTGGCTCACGAACCGCTGGAACTCGCCCCCATCTTGGAAGAAACCTGCCGTCAGGCGCGCGCCCTCGACCCCCAGCGCGAGATTCTGCTCGAGGCCGAGCCACTCACCATCCAGGGTGACCGCGACGCGCTCAAACAGATTCTGCTCATCGGGCTGGATAACGCCCTCAAGCATTCCAACGGCCGGGTGTGGGTCACGGCCCATCGCAACGGCGGCCAGGCCGAAATCCAGATTCGAGACGAAGGGCCGGGTATCCCGCCAGAGACGCTGGCCCACATCTTCGACCGCTTCTATCGCGGCGAAGACAGTCTCACCACACCCGGCTTTGGCCTGGGATTGCCCATCGCCAAAGCCCTGACCGAGAGCATGGGCGGGACGATTACGATGGAAAGCACAGTAGGACAAGGGAGCGTGCTTAAGATTTTGCTTCTGTTATCCCAAACGTCTCCAACCGGTCCTTGACGGCTTGCGTGCCGAGTATGCTCACCATCGAAATCCACCCCAAAATAACCGGAAAGACCAGCAACAGGCTGATGAGACCGTACAGAAACAGGAACAGGAACAATGCCAGCAGGTAGAACGGCGAGGCCATCACCAGGAAAAAACTATTGCGCCAGGCCAGCCGCAGGGAGGGGTGTGCTTGAATCATCACAAACGGAATGGTGTAGAACTGCATGGTCAGCCAGAATATGGCGATGAACAGGCTGAACATGCGTCCCAGGTCAGCGAGCCAGCCTCCCAACAGGCCATACGCCTGAAAGCTGGCATAAAACACCCCCACCAGCAGTAAATTGGCGAGCATCCACTGCCAACTCTTGAAGAAATACCGGCGCGCGCCCTCCAACATGCCGCGCAGCCCGGGGTTTTCGCCGCGCACGTACTGGCCCTGGACATAGTAAATGCCAAATGTGAGCGGTGGGGCCAGGATGGCTGTCAGCAGGGCAATGCTCCAGACCAGGCTCATCACCGATTGCGCCACCAGGTCATCCCACCAGTTGAAGAAGGCCACCAGGATGGTGCGCAGCGGGGCGGGGAGTTTTTCCAGAAATTCTTGTTTCATGGCGCGGATTATAACGCCGCTTGCGGGCTTTGCAGGCTGGCATACGCGCCGCCACGCCGCAAGAGTTCTTCGTGCGTGCCGGTTTCTACGATTCGCCCTTGTCTCAACACCACGATTTTATCGGCATTTCGGATGGTGGATAGGCGGTGCGCGACGATGAAGGTGGTGCGGCCACGCATCAGGCGCGCCAGGGCTTGCTGGATGAGCGCTTCGGATTCGGTATCCAGCGCCGAGGTGGCTTCATCAAGGATGAGAACGCGCGGGTTGCGAATGAGCGCGCGGGCAATCGCCAGGCGCTGTTTTTGTCCGCCGGAGAGTTTGGCACCGCGTTCGCCGATGTGCGTTTCCAGACCGTAGGGCATCTCTTGCACGAAATCCCAGGCGTTGGAATCACGCAAGGCGGCCTCCACCAGCGAATCGGGGACGTTCGACAGACCGTAGGTGATGTTGTCGCGCACCGTTCCCTCGAACAGAATCGATTCTTGCGGCACCACCGAGACGAAGCGCCGGTAGGTACGCAGGTCGAGCGTGTTCATATCGCGCCCATCGAGCAGAATGCGCCCTGCCGTAGGGCGGATGAAGCCGATGACCAGGTTCAAAATGGTGGATTTCCCGGCCCCCGAAGGCCCCACAAAGGCCACGTTTTGCCCAACCGGCACGTCCAGCGAGAAGTCAGTAATTGCCGAGACCTCGGTATCAGGATAGTGGAACGAGACATTCTCGAAGCGAAATTCGCCCCGCACCGCTTCGACCGGCAGTTTGCCTTCATTTTGTTCCAAATCGGGGGCTTTTAGCACTTCGCCCACCGAACGAATCGACTCCATTCCCTTGCTGATGGGCGGCATCAG
>QEXW01000056.1 GCA_003130845.1 Anaerolineae bacterium | reverse complement strand
TCTTTGGAAAGCCCAAATCCCCTTTTGTTTTTTACAATGGTCGCATTGTGCAATATTTTGAGCGTGCGCGTCTTGAGTGGTACCCTGAATATGCGGAGGGTCAGCGTGTCGTTTTGGCTGAACTCGGGCGCATTTATTTTGACCTGATAGGTGAAGACCCGAACTTGTTACAACCTGTCAAGGCAGATGCGTTTCCGGGGAGCATTACAAAAATCTATGCCCGCGCATTTACCTGGAAAGCGGTGACCCGCACCGAGGATACGCAAACAATCTATGTGGTCGTACAAGACCAAACCTTAGCGCCTGTTTCTGGGGCAACAGCGATTGTGACGGTCTCATGGCCTGATGGCAGCAAGCAATCGCTGGCGCAAACGACCAATGCGTATGGATTGGTCATTCTTTCTTTGCCTGTGCAGGCACAAACGCACGGCAGTTTAGTCACGATTGATGTTGAAGTGTTATATCAAGGGTGGACGAACCGAACGGTAACTTCGTTTCGGGTATGGCAATAAAAAATTGGCCAGCGGCTATAAAATGGCTTTCAAATTGAAAACAGGCCCATCTTTGCAGGCCAGCATGACTCCATTGCGGCAAGTGATGGCACAAACGCCGCATTCTGCTATGCCACCACAGGGCAGGGGCGTTTCAACCAGGATATCTATTGGACATCCGCTAGAGGCCAAAAGCGACTGAACGTTGGGTAAGGCTGCGCGAGGTGCATCTATTGCCATGTAATCGGCCCATGGCGCGGTTTCTGCCAGAGCTGTTAGGGGAAGAACCTCGATTGCCGGTGGCAAACCGACGGGAGTGCTTTCTGCTAACAGTGTAATTTCTGCCTTTTGGTTTAAGGAAGGTTCAAGCAAAGCAAACAGGCGCGCTGGATTGCCTCCTAAT
The DNA here is from genome assembly GCA_003130845.1 of Anaerolineae bacterium. Taxonomy (GTDB): domain Bacteria; phylum Chloroflexota; class Anaerolineae; order Anaerolineales; family Villigracilaceae; genus UBA5195. Next base: position 1,700 of record QEXW01000056.1, on the reverse strand, counting down.
GCGACCAGCGCTACCCGGCGGGCTGAAGCAGGCAGATGAAATCCATGCCCTAATGGACCACGCAGGCTAAGAATGGTGCCGGGCGTCCATGCAACCGGTAGAGGCTTGGCTGCGTAGAATCCCCTCGGATGGCTCGCCGCCCGAAAAACGGGCACTGCGAGCGGTGAATCTGGTTCCGAAAGGGCATAAGCAAGGAGATATTGTCCAGGTGCAGGCACCAGTGGCGTGTCACAGAGAATGCGCGCTGCGCGTTCGTTGTCTATGTACGTTTCGTCAATGCGACCTGTGCCAGTCCACATTACAGCATCCAATTTACGTTATAATCAGTCTAAATAAGGAGGAGCTTATGAATATTGCGCAAACCGTCCAATTTGTTGCTTCTGCGGCGTGGTTCTTGACAATTCTCTTTGGCATCATTGCCTTAACGCGCGCCGGTCGTGGTCAAAACGTTAAGGGGTTTTCACTCTTATTTATAGTTTTTCTAGTTTCAGCCGTGTTGTTCACCGGTATCGGCGCAGGGTTGGTGTTCATCGAGCCTGATGAAATCGGTGTCGTCATTACCGCAGTTGGTGAGGGAGGCATTCGGCCTGACCCATTGCCTTCGGGCTTGCATTGGATTGTGCCCTTTGTCAACCGTGTCGAGCGCTATTCTATTTTGCGCCAAACTTATACCATGTCTTCGGTGGAAATTGAAGGCGTACAGCGCGGCGACGATTCCATTCAGGTGCGCACCAAAGATGGCCAGCAGGTGTATGTGGATGCTTCTGTGATTTATGCTGTGGACCCAACCAAGGCGATTGATTTGTACCGCACCTGGAGAAATGGATACGAAACGGGTCTGGTGCGCCCTGTGGCGCGTGGCGTGATTCGGGATGTCGCCTCGCAGTATGGCGTGGAAGAAATCGTCAGCACCAAGCGCAGTGAAATGGAGCAGCTGATTACACAAGAGCTGCAGCGAGTTTTTGAGCGCAATAATCTAGTCTTGCAGGATTTCGTATTGCGTAACATTCGTTTTAGCGAAGAATATGCTGCCGCAGTAGAACAAAAGCAGATTGCTGAACAGCAGGCTCAGCAAGCCAAGTTTGTCGTGGAGCAGAAGAAGCAAGAGGCAGAACAAGCGCGCCAAATTGCCCAGGGTCAGGCGGATGCGGCTGTCATCGCGGCCAAGGGGGCTGCCGAAGCGCGCATCATTCAGGCACAGGCCGAAGCCGAAGCCTTGCGGCTGATTGCCGAAGCGCTGGCAGAAAATCCGAATCTGCTGACCTATCAATACATCACCAAATTGGCACCGGGGATTCAGGTGATGCTCGTTCCGAACGATAATCCTTTCCTGTTGCCGTTGCCCACGCTAACGCCCTCTATTCCACAGTAGTTTTCTGCACTGAGAGGGCAATCTTGCTGATTTTCTTGTTTGCCTGAAGCCAGGTAAAAGAGCAGGGAGTGGTAAAATCTCCCTGCTTTTCAATTTTCCGGAGAAAGTTTTTATGCAAGAGAAAGCGACTTCAGGGCGTGAAATTCGGTTAACGACGCTCTCCAGTTGCGCTGGTTGAGCGTCTAAGTTAAATGCGGAAACGCTGGCGCAGGTTCTGCGTCCGGTCTCGTCTCTTTTTCAGCCGGGTGACTACCCGGATTTATTGGTTGGCTTGGATGGACCCGATGATGCGGCAGTTTGGCGCTTGGATGACCAGCGCGCCTTGGTG
>QEXW01000055.1 GCA_003130845.1 Anaerolineae bacterium | reverse complement strand
CACCAAGGCGCGCTGGTCATCCAAGCGCCAAACTGCCGCATCATCGGGTCCATCCAAGCCAACCAATAAATCCGGGTAGTCACCCGGCTGAAAAAGAGAGGAGACCGGACGCAGAACCTGCGCCAGCGTTTCCGCATTTAACTTAGACGCTCAGCCAGCGCAACTGGAGAGCGTCGTTAGTCGAATTTCACGCCCTGAAGTCGCTTTCTCTTGCATAAACACTTTCTCCGGGAAATTGAAAAGCAGGGAGATTTTACCACTCCCTGCTCTTTATAAGCTGGATTCAGGCAAAGAAGACAATCAGCAAGACTGCACGCTCAGCACAGAGAACTACTGCGGGATAGAGGGCGTTAGCGTGGGCAACGGCAACAGGAAAGGATTATCGTTTGGAACGAGCATCACCTGAATCCCCGGTGCCAATTTGGTAATGTATTGATAGGTCAGTAGATTCGGATTTTCTGCCAACGCTGCAGCAATCAGCCGCAAGGCTTCGGCTTCAGCCTGTGCCTGAATAATGCGCGCTTCAGCAGACCCCTTGGCCGCGATGACAGCCGCATCCGCCTGACCCTGGGCAATTTGGCGTGCTTGTTCTGCCTCTTGTTTCTTCTGCTCCACAACAAACTTGGCTTGCTGAGCCTGCTGTTCAGCAATCTGTTTTTGTTCTACTGCGGCCGCATATTCTTCGCTAAAACGAATGTTGCGCAATACGAAATCTTGCAAAACCAAGTTGTTCTGCTCAAAAACACGCTGCAATTCTTGCGTAATCAGCTGTTCCATCTCACTGCGTTTGGTGCTGACGATTTCTTCCACGCCATACTGCGAGGCAACGTCGCGAATCACGCCACGCGCCACGGGGCGCACCAGACCCGTTTCGTATCCATTTCTCCAGGTGCGGTATAAATCAATCGCCTTGCTTGGGTCCACAGCATAAATCACAGAAGCGTCCACATAGACCTGCTGACCGTCTTTGGTGCGAACCTGAATGGAATCGTCGCCGCGCTGTACGCCTTCAATTTCCACCGAAGACATGGTATAAGTTTGGCGCAAAATGGAATAGCGCTCGACACGGTTGACAAATGGCACAATCCAATGCAAGCCCGAAGGCAAAGGGTCAGGCCGAATGCCTCCCTCGCCAACCGCGGTGATAACGACGCCGATTTCATCCGGCTCGATGAACACCAACCCCGCGCCGATAGCGGTGAACAACACGGCTGAAACTAGAAAAACGATAAATAAGATGGAAAACCCTTTAACGTTTTGACCACGCCCGGCGCGCGTTAAGGCAATGATGCCAAAGAGAATTGTCAAGAACCAAGCTGCAGAAGCAACAAATTGAACAGTTTGCGCAATATTCATACGTTCCTCCTTAAATTTAGACTGATTATAACGTAATTGGATGCTGTAATGTGGATTGGCACGGGTCGAATTGACGAAACCTATATAGACATCGAACGCGCAGCGCGCATTCGATGTGACACGCCACTGGTGCCCGCACCTGGACAATATCTTCTTGCTTATGCCCTTTCCGAACCACAGTCACCGCTCGCCGTACCCGTTTTTCAGGCAGCGAGCCATCCGAGGGGATTCTACGCAGCCAAGCCTCTACCGGTTGCATGGACGCCCGGCACCACTCTTAGCCTACGTGGTCCATTAGGGCATGGATTTCATCTGCCTGCTTCAGCCCGTCGGGTCGCGCTGGTTGCGCTCGGAGGCAATCCAGCGCGCCTGTTTGCTTTGCTCGAACCAGCCTTAAACCAGAAGGCAGAAATTACACTGTTAGCAGAAAGCACTCCCGCCGGTTTACCCCCGGCGGTCGAGGTTCTCTCCCTAACGGCCCTGGAAGAAACCGCGCCCTGGGCCGATTACATGGCAATAGACACGCCTCGCGCCGCTTTAGCCCACGTTCCGTCGCTTTTGGCCTCGAGCGGATGTCCAATCGATATCCTGGTTGAAACACCCCTGCCCTGTGGCGGCATGGCAGAATGCGGGGTTTGCGCCATCGCTACCCGCAGTGGAGCCATGCTGGCCTGCAAAGATGGGCCTGTTTTCAACTTGAAAGCCATTTTATAGCCGCTGGCCAATTTTTTATTGCCATACCCGAAACGAAGTTACCGTTCGGCTCGTCCACCCTTGATACAGCACTTCGACCTCAATCGTGACTAAACTGCCATGCGTTTGTGCCTGCACAGGAAAGGAAAGAATAACCAACCCATAAGCATTGGTGGTTTGCGCCAGCGATTGCTTGCTACCATCAGGCCATGAGACCGTCAGGATGGCTGTTGCCCCAGAAACAGGGGCTAAGGTTTGGTCTTGCACAATCACATAGACTGTTTGGGTATCATCGGTGCGGGTCACCGCTTTCCAAGTAAATGCGCGGGCATAGATTTTTGTGATGCTCCCCGGAAACGCATCTGCTTTGACGGGTTGTAACAAGTTCGGGTCTTCCCCTATCAGGTCAAAATAAATGCGCCCGAGTTCAGCCAGAACGACACGCTGCCCCTCAGAATATTCCGGGTACCACTCAAAACGCGCACGCTCAAAATATTGCACAATGCGACCATTGTAAAAAACAAAAGGGGATTTGGGCTTTCCAAAGAGGGGTTCTCCGCCATTCTTGTCAAAAAATTCCAAAAAGGCGTAACAGACGGAATAGCCCGTGTCATAGTAACGACAGCCAATCGGGGTGAAGATATTGAGCTGACCCTCATTCGGAACACGTTGATAGACGTATTCACCCAAGGGCGCTAAGCGAACACGTTGACCAGCAGGCAGCTCAGGGAAATATTCAAACCGCGCCCGTTGAAAGTACTGAATGAGCCGTCCAGTGCTGGGGTCGGTAAATTGTTCGGTGATGGGTAAGCCGAACACAAACTGTGCATTGGGGATACTTTGGTAAAAGAGCAAAAAATCCCCGCTGACGTTATGGCCAGTATCCGGAAAATACTGGGTACCTCCCTGCTGAGCAGCAACACCAGAAACGCCCGTGAGCAGCAGGGCGCTTAGTAGAATAAAAATCCAACAGCACGCTTTATTCCTCACGATTCGATTATACAACAAGGCTTGTTGTTTCAATACTCACAAATCGGTTAGACGCTTGGAACACACAGTCTGCTCTGGTCTAGTGAAAGGCCTCACCCGCACCCAGCCGCCGCAATTGGAAACCGGCAGCGAGCCAAGCAGGTCCAGAAAGTATGTTGACCGTATCAATGAGAATGCGCGCCGGTGTTAGGGAGGCGAGTTGTTCAGGAGTCAATGCGCGGAATTGGGCATGACCTACCAAAAACAGGACGGCTTCGGCTTGTTGCAATGCCTCGTTCAGCGTAGGAGCAGAATGAATGCCTGGCAAGCCATTATCGGGCTTATAGGGTTCAAAGGCAACCACCTGCGCCCCTTCCTGCTGAAGCAGATGAACAACCTCCAGTGCCGGACTTTCGCGTAAATCGTCCACATCGGCCTTGTAGGCCAAACCCAAAGCGGCAATTCGCTTGCCGGCCAAATCACCCAGCGCCTGGCGCACTTTTTGGACCACAAACTGCGGCTGTGCGTCGTTGACTTGGCGTGCTGTCCAAATCAGCTGTGCCAAATCGGGGGCGGTCT
>QEXW01000010.1 GCA_003130845.1 Anaerolineae bacterium | reverse complement strand
TTATTTGAAAATTCGCCCATTTCCCTGTGGGAAGAAGATTTCTCCGCCGTTAAACAACGGCTGAACGCCCTTAAGCAACAGGGAGTGACCGATTTTAGGGAGTATTTTCAGGCTCACCCGGCATTCCTAAAGGAGTGCGTAGCGCTGATTCAAAGCAGAGATGTCAACCAAAGCACGCTTACGCTGTATGGCGCCCCAGATAAGGACACGTTGATAAAAAACTTACCACGTGTCATAGGAGATGGCACAAACAGCAGCCTGATAGAGCAATTTGTGAATATCGCCCAGGGCAAATATCATTTCAGCCTAGAAACGCTCAATTACCGGCTCGATGGAAGGGAAATGCACATTCGCTTGGATTGGGCCGCCCTGCCTGGTTACGAAGAGACGCTAGAAAAAGTCATTGTCTCTGTGATAGACATCACCGACCAAAAACGCGCGGAGGCCAAACTACAAGAATACCAAGCACATCTAGAAGAGGTCATTCGAGAGCGTACCACCGAATTAATCGTGGCCCGTGACCGAGCCGAAGCTGCAAACCGCGCCAAGAGCGATTTTTTGGCCGTGATGAGTCACGAAATCCGCACTCCACTGAACGGTATTTTGGGATTGATTCATCTTCTGCAACAAACACCCCTCAACGAAAAACAACAAGGGTACCTAAGTCGTTTGCAGTTTTCCGGTGAAACCCTGCTCAATCTCATCAACGACATCCTCGATTTTTCCAAAATTGAAGCCGAAAACATGCTTTTAGAACATGTAGAGTTCAATCTAGATGATATGCTGCGTAGGCTGGCCGGCATGGTGGCGTATCGCGCGCAAGAGAAGGGGTTGGAACTGCTGTTTGATACTGCGCCAGAGGTACCACGCTTTCTGGTTGGTGACCCGCTTCGGTTGGAACAAATCTTTCTCAACTTGGTGAGCAATGCCATTAAATTTACCGAGCGCGGCGAAGTCGTGCTAAAAATTACCTGTCCACACCAAACCGCAGAGCGTGCTATCCTCCAAGTTTCCGTACGAGATACCGGGATTGGTATGTCGAAAGAGCAAATCGAGCGTCTCTTCCAACCTTTTACTCAGGCAGATAGTTCAATCAGCCGAAAATACGGCGGTACCGGCTTGGGTCTCACCATCAGTCAACGCCTGGTGCAAATGATGGGTGGCACAATCAACGTGGAGAGTTCTTTAGGCCAGGGTTCGACATTTTGGTTTACGTTGGAAGTGGAAAAACAAAGAAAACTCACACAAACCCGCCCTCTCTACGCTGCAGCCTTACGCGGTCTGAAAGTCCTGCTCATAGACGACCATCATGCTACACGCGAATTTATCGGAAATGCGCTGAAGTCCTTTACCTTTGAGGTCACCATTACTCCCAGTGCCGATGAGGGATTCGCCTTGCTCCAAAAGCAAAATGGCCATCATCCTTACCAGTTGGTTGTGATTGATGTTTCGCGCAACAGCGAAATGAGCGGTCTGCAAATTGCGCAATCCATCCGGCAAATCACCAGCACAGGCCATCTCCCAGTTATTCTCTTGCTCAACGCTGATGAGATGATTTACCAAGATGCAACAACGCTTGTAGATGGCTATCTGGTCAAGCCGGTCACGCGCTCACAACTCTTCGATATGGTCATGCAAGTCTTTGGACAAGCCGCCCCTCCCTCTCGGCAAAATATACAGGTGCTGAGCGAAAGCGAACAAATCCGCGCCTTGCGAGGCAAACATATCTTGCTCGTTGAGGACAACGAAATCAACCAATTGGTGGCCGAGGAAATGTTAAAACAACTCGGGCTGAACGTGACCATCGCCAGGAACGGCGAGGAAGGCATCTGGATGCTGAAAAACGGTCATTTCGATGCCGTTCTGATGGATATTCAAATGCCCGGCATGGATGGGTACCAGGCAACCGCGCAGATGCGCAACGACCCGCGCTTCACCTTCGAAAAATTGCCCATCATAGCCATGACCGCGCACGCGCTCGACAGCGACCGCGAAAAAGCATTGGAAGCCGGACTGAACGATTACATTTCCAAGCCGATTGATGTTAGCCGCCTAACCAGCGTTTTGCTGCGTTGGCTGAAAACCAAAAAGAGACAAACCGTCAAACACCCTCAAGAGCAACCAGCGCATCTTACTTCGCAAACACAGGCTCAGATTGCTCAAAACTGCACCAAACTCGAGACAGACGCTGCACTAGCTCGGCTGGGGGGTAACCAAGCACTGTACCAGCGACTACTCACCATGTTTTGCGAGGAAAACGCCCAGGCAGTTGAAAAAATCTGGTGTGCTTGGCAGGCCGGGCAAAGAGACGAAGCCCGAAGACTGGCCCATACCCTGAAAGGTTTGGCCGCCACCATTGGAGCAACGGCACTTGCTAATTCGGCCAAGCAATTGGAAACCGCCATTGCTTATAGTGAAAATGATTCGGTTGGAAAGTATCTCAAACAAACTGAAACTTGCCTGACAGAACTCATAGGCACTATCACAGACCGCAAAAAAACAGTACAATCAATTATTAAACCTGCATCTACACTAGAGATAAAGGTGAACTTAGAAAACCTTATGCACCTTTTAGAAGAAAGCAATGCCGAAGCCGTTGATGCCGCCGAGCAGATGTTGGAAATCTTGCAGGGCACGCCAATCCAGCAAGAATTTGCCAACATTACACAAATCATTCGCCGCTATGATTTTTCGGGTGCGCTCGAAGCGCTAGACTCTCTAGTGAAAAAGTGGAAAGTCTCATTTCCATAAAAGTAAGTTTGTGGAGGGAAAATGAACGCCCCACTTAAAAAACAAACTGTTCTGATTGTGGATGACGCCCCCGAAAACCTGGAAATGCTGAGCGCCATTCTAAAGAGAGATTACATCGTCAAAGTCGCCACCAGCGGCAAGAAGGCGCTCGACTTAGCCAGCAATCCGGCCGCCCTACCAGACTTAATTTTATTAGACGTAATGATGCCGGACCTGGATGGGTACGAAGTCTGCCGCATTCTAAAAGTGAGCGACCTTACGCGCAAAATCCCGGTCATCTTCATCTCGGCACTCAACGAGGTGACCGACGAAAGCCGTGGATTTGAAGTCGGCGGGGTAGATTACATCACCAAACCAATCCATGCCGCCACGGTACGCGCACGGGTCAAAACACACCTGGCGCTCTACGACCAAAACCGCGCCCTGGAAGAAAAAGTGCAGGAGCGCACCCGCGAATTGATGCACACGCAAGATGTCACGATTGTTGGTTTCTCCACCCTGGCCGAATATCGCAGCCAGGAAACCGGCTGGCACATTCTGGCCACCCAGCAATACGTTGGCTTGCTAGCACGCTACTTGGTCACCCACCCCAAATTTGCTCAGTATCTCACCAGCGAAACGATTGAGATCTTGATAAAATCTGCGCCGTTGCATGATATTGGTAAAATTGCTGTACCCGATCGTATCCTGCTTAAGCCGGGGAAACTCACCCCCGAAGAATTTGAGGAAATCAAAAAACACACCATTTATGGTCGCGATGCCTTAGCCCGTGCCGAACAAGCCTTAGGAGAGGTCCGCAGTTCCTTCTTAAGCATTGCCAAAGAGATTGCCTATACACACCACGAACGCTGGGACGGAAAAGGATACCCCCAAGGCCTAGCAGGCGATGAAATTCCCATCTCAGGCCGCCTCATGGCACTGGCCGATGTGTATGATGCGCTCGTCAGCCCGCGTGTTTACAAAGATGCTATTCGACATGAGGAAGCGGTCCAAATCATTGAAAGCGAGCGAGGCTTGCACTTTGACCCCGATGTTGTAGATGCCTTCCTAGACTTGGAAAACGTTTTTCACAATATTGCAGAAAGCATGGCACAGCGACCGGTTAGTATGGTATCGTAGGTGTCAATGATTCGTTGCAAATTTGTATAGCACCATCCTATCAAAACGGACTATAATCAAAGTAGGGTAAAAAAAGACACTCGAAACGGCAAACCTGTCGAAAGGCAGGGACGCAAAGCTATGGGTCTAAAGGCAAAAAATTTGCCAATGACTGCCAGGCCGCCGAAAGTGAACTGGTGTTCAGGATTTATCTGAATAACTGGTGTAGCGCGCTTCTCCGGCGCAAACGATTCACAGGCCTGGCGTATGTTCCAGGCCTGTTTTCTTGGGCAAGGAGTGCGCTATGAACCAATTGCTTAAGTTTTACCTGGTTCTGCTAATTAGCCTGATTGCAGGCTCCGTCACGTTTGCAGTAGCGTATTCAAATCTTGAAACAGGGTCGGGGCAGAGTGCAAGCAAGGAATTCGACACAAAGCAAATCTACAACGTTCACTACGTGTTAGCCGCAGATGCGTCTCAAATCCAAGCCATCGAATTTGACTTACCCACTTCTGCGGCCAAGGTACAAATCTCCTTTGATGCGCAAAAGGAAGATTTCATCTGCGCCCCGATTGGTACTTATCACTGGCACTGTCCGGTGAACGGTATCAGTGTGAGCGAAGCCGTACATCTGCGCGTGCGTG
>QEXW01000054.1 GCA_003130845.1 Anaerolineae bacterium | reverse complement strand
GTCGCCGCCGCCCGCGTATTCGCCTGACCAATGGCTGCCGCCGCCGACCACACGCCCTTCGGTTTTTCGGTCTTTAGCGCGTCCCCGGCAATTACAACCTGTGCCAGAGACCACCGAGACCCCCCACCCCTCGGTGGTGCCGGCAAAAATCCCCAGGGCGGCATCGTTGACTAACGCAAGCGGACAATTCAAACCTAAGGGTTGAACTGCGCCTGCAATCATTTCATACTGGCACGGCCAATCGTAACCGGCCAACCCCATTCCCGTCCCCTCAATCTGCCGGATGGATAAGCCCGCCATTTTTAAAGCGGCAAAAACCGCAGTTCGAAGGGCCTCGGTCATGCCCGCCAACCCCACCCCTTCCCAGTTTCCGGGGCCGCCCTGTCCAAAACCAACCGCTTGTCCTGTTTCAGAAACAATCAGGGCATGGGTTTTGGTGCCGCCCGCATCCACACCCAGGAAATATCGTGTCATAGTCTTATCATCCAGAGAGAAATCTCTAGCAAAAATTAGAAAAGGCAAAGCGGAGTCCAACTCCACGCGCCGCCATCAGTTTTTCATCGCCTCACGCAGGGCGCGGTAGCCAATCAGTTGAATGCCGGAATTCTTAATGAAATCCTTGAGTTCCTGGCTCATAAAGGCCTTGTAATTGGCTACACGCGCTTCCCAGTCAGGCGCAATGGCGCGCAGCTCGGGGGTATCCACCGAAGGGTGCAAGATGAAGTGCGAAATACCGACCGGCGCCTGGCTCAGCAGTTGTTTGGCGATTTCGAGATGGTCGCCTTCGGCGCTGAGGGGCATGCCGTACATTCCATCCAGCAATGGAATGCCTTGTGATTGGAGATGCTCTAAGAGAGGCGCATAGGCGGCTTTTTCTTGTTCGCTTAAGTATTCTAGGCCTTTGGCTTCTAGGCGAGGCAGCATGGGCGGGATACCGCGCGACAGGGCAATTTGAATGTACGACTGAATGAATTTGGGATGCAAGACCGTCCCCATGTGCGAATCCATGTGCGTCACATCCATTCCAGCGGCTAGCGCGCGCTCCAGTTGTGCTTCCACTTCTATCGCCACTGCGCCTGGGTCAGCCTGTTCATAGACAGCCGGCTGCCACTGATGGAAATACCCATCCGCATCGAGCAGGCCTGATTTCGCATCGTGCGTGGAAATTGGCCCCCAGCGGTAAGCCGTCCATTCGGAATTAAGCGTAGCGTGAACGCCCATATCGATTTGCGGGTTTTCACGGCACATCTTGGCAACAGAGGCGAACCAAGGACATGGCACCATAACCGCACCAGACGAAATGGTGCCAAACTCCCACAAATGCTCAAAGGCTGTCAGCGAAGCCTGACACATACCGATATCGTCGGTATGCACAATCACCAACCGGTCGGTATCCGAATAGCCAAGTTTTTTCAGAAACGGATTAGGGGTCATAGGGTCTCCTGTCAAAAGAAGCGGGGGATGCGGAAAAAGAGAGCAGGTGCCAGGCAATGCGACGGTCCACTTTGCCCATTGGGTATGACGCCAAATCTGAGAGTGCTATCCATTCGAGCGATGATTCAACAAGGGGTTCAGCCAGCCGACAGAGCCAAGAAATTTCCGTAAGGCGAAAGTGAGTATAAGCGTGTTGAATAACGGCCAGGCGGGAAATAGGCGTCACATGCAGCGCATACGCGGTCTGAATAGCAAGCGAGACGGCTGTAGGAGAGTCAGTTTCGACTTCGGCAGCAGGAAACTCCCACAACCCACCGAGCAGGCCTGTAGTCGGACGGCGATTAAGGAGCGTTTTTCCATCAAAAAGGATAACAGCCGCCGCCTTGAGTTTGTGCGGGACTTCGGCTTTTGGTTTTTTTACGGGGCGCTGCTCTTGTACACCCTGTGCACGCGCCAGGCACAGCTGCTGCACCGGACAGAGCAGACAGCGTGGTCGCTTTGGCAGACAAATCGAGGCGCCCAAATCCATCAACGCCTGGTTATAATCGCCTGCTCGGCCGGGTGGTAAATGGGCTTCGGCCAGTTGCCAAAGTGTGTTTTCGCCTTCGGCAGAATCAACCGGCAGGGAGACATCAAAAACGCGCGCAAAGACGCGTTTCAGATTGCCATCTAAAGTAGCAACGTCTTGCCCAAACGCGATAGAAGCAATAGCCGCCGCTGTATAGCGACCAATGCCAGGCAAGTTGCGCAATTCGGCCACGGTTGCGGGCAATTGGCCATGATGCGCAGCGACAATTTGCTTTGCGGCGCGGTGCAGGTTACGGGCGCGGCTGTAGTAGCCTAAACCTTCCCAGTGCGCCAGAACCTCTTGTTCCGTTGCAGCAGCCAGAGCCTGGATAGTTGGGAAGCGTTTCATCCAACGGGTAAAGTAAGGAATGACAGCATCAACACGGGTTTGCTGAAGCATAATTTCGCTTATCCAAACGGCGTAGGGATTCGGATGCCCGCGCTCACTCCCTACAGGAGACCTCCAGGGAAGAACACGGGCATGACGCTCGTACCAAGCCAAGATACACCGCGCAAATTCAGTCATGAGAAAACACCGGTCTGTGCTTTTATTCTGCGCTTTTCGGTGAAATCAGAGCCGGCATAACAGACAGGCTGGCAATTAGAACTGAAAACCACCTCGTCCAGGTACGATTTTATAAGAGTAGTTCTTGACAAAAGTCTGCAAACGTTCGCGCAGGGTGTTCCATTCCACAGAGTTCAACACGCGTTGTGCACCGGGCAAATCGGGTGCCAAAAGGGCAACCAAGATTTGGGGATATTCGCCATAGATGGTTGCCCAGGCTTCAATTGGTTCCAGGCCAAGACGCTGAACACCGGGGATGAATTCGCCAATAACGAATTCAAAGTATTCCTGTTCGCGGTCGGGAGCAATATCCCAGGTAAGAAGAAGTTTGACTGGCATAGGAGTATCCGCTTAAACCAGGTTGAGTCCTGGACACGCCGGGATGATTAGGAAACGGCTGCCGGGTTAAGCACAATCACTTTGGTTTCTTCAGGCAAACCAGAGCGAGAAATTTTGAGCGAGGGCAGTGCTTCGGCGGTGTTCAAGCCCATTTCTTTGAGAAATTTGGAGAGCGGGTCAAGAGCAAGTTTGCACGCTTTGGTGCCATAATGCATTGGGATGACAATATTGGGTTCGAGCAAAGAAATCACTTCGGCTGCCTTGGCTGCGTTCAGACCATTGCCACCACCAACCGGCACAAGCGCGATATGTACCGTGCCAAGTGCTTCCACTTCGGACTGTGTCGGCACCTGGCGCAAATCACCAAGGTGAGCAATATTCAGTCCATCATAATCAAAAACATAAAGGGTATTGCGCGGTTTTTCAACGCCTTTTTTGCCGTTGGTATCGGTCTGAACGCCGGTGATGAAGACTCCGCCAATTTCAAACTCGCCCGGGCCAGTAATGCGGTGCGAGACGCCTTTAACGGCGCTGATGAAGTTGTGACCGGGCGCTTCGTGGCTGACGGTGACGATGTCGGCTTTCAGGCGCAACGGCTCGTAACCGACCACTTCACTATCGAAGGGGTCAGTGACAACGCTGGCCATGCCGCGCTCGGTAAGGCGAAAGCAGGAGTGTCCGTACCAGGTGATTTCCATGTGTGTCGTGTTACCTCCGATGCAATTATACCCGCTGAAAAGCATAGAAACGTTATAATTCAGACTTCACGCGTAATTACTTTCATCCTATCCTTGCTTGCCTATAGAGGACCCCTATGCGACGTAGCCACATCTTTGCCTACATGGAAGCCCTGTTTGCCACCGCCACTTGGGGCGGAACGTTCATCGCTACCAAACTCGCCCTACAAGAAGCCTCCCCCGCTACCCTGGTTTTTTTGCGCTTTGGGATGGGGGTTCTGATTCTAGGCGCAACGGTTGCACTGAGACGACAATTTGCCCTGCCTTCCAAGACGGAATGGGGCTATTTTGCACTCGTGGGGTTCATTGGTGTCACCTTCCATCAGTGGCTGCAAGCCACCGGGCTGCAAACGGCAGCAGCAACCACTACTGCCTGGATTGTAGCAACCATTCCAGTCTTTACGGCGCTGCTAGGATGGTTGTTTTTGAAAGAGAGGTTAACCTTTATACGGATTTTTGGAATTGCGCTAGCCGCTTTTGGGGTTCTTCTCATCGTTAGCAAGGGCAACCTAGCATCACTATGGGCAGGCAATTTCGGTACGCCTGGTGATTTCCTGATTCTGGTCAGCGCGCTCAATTGGGCTGTATTTTCAATTCTCTCGCGACGAGGCTTAGAACAACATCCTGCGGCGCGCATGATGTTTTTTGTGATGCTGATGGGTTGGTTATTTGCAGGGGTCTGGCTGTTTGGCTTCGGCCCAGGCCTGAGCGAGGTGCCACATTTCACGACCACCGGCTGGACGAACATCCTGATTTTGGGCGTGTTTGGCTCAGGCCTGGCGTATATCGCCTGGTACGACGCACTGAAAGCCATCCCAGCCAGTCAGTTGGGGGCATTCATTTACGTTGAACCGCTGGTCACAATGGTGCTGGCTGCCTTTTTGTTAGGGGAGGCTATCACGTTGGTCTCGCTACTTGGCGGAGCAGCCACCATTCTAGGCGTGTACTTGGTAAATCGGTAAGACGACCTGCTTGTTCAAGCAAGAATCTGGAACAGGATGCGGATATGTTTGGCGGCGGTTTCGACCGTCATCAGCGGACTGGCTTTGCCATCTAGGCAATCGAGGAAGTGGCGGACGATGGCCTGGTTATCGTCTTCCGCACCGGTCGTGTCCACCATTAGGGTCTCTTTGCGCGGCTGGCCGTCTTCATCATAGAAAAATTCGACCTGGTTGCTGTCCCAACTAGGGAATTGGAAGCGCAGGCCGCCCCTGGTGCCGTATAGGCGGGTTTCGTTGACCGTCTCGGCATGGACTCCGGCGCCGCGCTCGTAGTAGTAGGTCAGGCCGCCACTGAATTCCAGCCAGGCCGCGCCGTGTTGTTCCACATCGCTAAATTCGACCAGTTTGCTCACATCGCGCAAGTCGTTGCGGCTGAAGCGGCGCAGGGAAACGAGTTCGGGGCGGTCATCCAGCAGGCCGAGATGGAAGGACAGGTCGTACACGCCCCAGTCAATGAAGGGCCCGCCACCCGCCAGGGCTTTGTTCATCGCCCATGCGCCCTTCGGATTCCACTCGATGAAGGTGCCGCGCGTCAGGTGATTGTGGTGGATGTGATACACCTGGCCCAGTTTTCCGCTGTCAATCAGGCTTTTGATAAACTGGAACTTGCGCGTCAGGCGCGTGTGACGGCAGGAGGCTTCGAGAACCAGCCGCCCCGGGTACTTGGCCGCCGTCTCGACAATGTTTTCCACGCTGGCGGGCGATTCCGCTAAGGGCTTTTCGAGCAGGACGTGTTTGCCGGCCTGCAGCGCGGCGGAGAGTTGTTCGGCGTGCAGGTAGGGCGGGGTGGCGATGATGACCGCGTCCACCGCTGGGTCGGCCAGCACGTCGCGGTAATCGAGCGACCATTTCGCAACGCCAAATTCTTCCGCAGCCGCGCGGGTTGTCCCCTCACTGGCGCTGTTGACCCAGGTGAGGCGGGCGCGCTCGTCTTGTTGCAGGCAGCGACCCAGCACTTTGCCGTACATGCCTGCGCCGATGATGCCGATGTTGTAGGTCATGAGATTCTCCTTTTCCCTCACCCCAACCCCTCTCCCTTTGGGAGAGGGGCGAGGCTTTGAAGATTTGCGCTATTGCCAATGAAACGCAGCGGTAATCAACTCCGCGCCTGGTTCGGCCAGCGCGGCGTAGGTCTCCGGGGCGGTTTCAGGGGCGCGGACTGCGCTGATGAGCGTTTCCACGTTCAATTTACCGCGCGCCATCACATCTAGCATGGCGCGAATATCGCGCGGTTGTACATCGCGCGGGACGTAAAACGACAGTTCCTTCATAAAGACCGCCTGGTACGGCAGACTGAATGCCCCGGCGTAACTGCCCTGAATGACCACCCGCGCGCCCAATTCCGGCGAGTCGTCCCAGGGTTTGTCGCGCGCAACTTCAACTGCTTGCGCCAGCACGGCGGGGGCGCCGGTCGCGTCCACCACCACATCCGCGCCGTTGGGGAAATACGCCCGGAAGGCCTCGCCCAGATTTCCCTGCGGCACAAAGGCCTCCAGCCCGGCTTTTTGGGCATTGGCGACGCGATAGGGAGATAAATCCGCCGCCACGACGCGCGCCCCGCTCAGGGCGTGTAACTGCGCCGCGAGCAGACCAATCGCGCCCAAGCCGATGACGGCTACCGTTTCGTGGGGGCGCGGGTTGCTCAAACGGACTCCGCGATAGGCAATGGCCGCCAGTTTGGCCGCCGGGGCATGGAGTGGATTCATTCCCTCCGGCAGCGGGTACACATTGCCGGCGGGCTGGATGGCATGGGCCACATGCCCGCCCCAAGCCAAGTTAAGGCTGGCTTTGCTTGTCCCACCGCAGAAGACAAGCGTCCCTTCGGGCAGGGAGACGCCCGCCCCGCGCCCAACCACGCGCCCAACCATGCTATAGCCGGGGATAAAGGGAAACACCACCCCCTCCTGCTGCCCGGCGCGGCAACGCAACTCGGTGCCGGGGCTGATGAGGGTGTAGATGCTTTCAATCAGCACTTCGCCCGCTGCGGGCGCGGGGATTTCGATGCTTTCCAATGCCACCTGGTTAGGGGCAGTAAACACAATAGCGCGGGTTTGCATAAGTTTCTCCAGTAGTCGTGGCGCAAGATACTATCTTGCGTTACAGGGCTTTTTCCAAAAATTGCTCAATTTCCGCGCGTCCCGGCACAGAGGGCTGCGCGCCCAGGCGAGTGACGCTGATGGCGGAGGCGGCGCAGGCGAAGCGGGCGGCTTCGGGCAGGGGTTTGCCCTCCACCAGCGCAACCGCCAGCGCGCCGCAGAAAACATCCCCGGCGGCGGTGGTATCCACCGCTTCGACTTGGAAGGCGGGAATGTGTTGGCGCAGGTTGGCGGAGGCCAGGTATGCACCCTGTGCGCCGAGGGTGAGGATGACCGTCCCCGCGCCCCGGGTGAGCAGGGCCTCGGCGGCTTGTTCAACGGCCTGGGGCGTATCCACCGCAAAGCCGCACAGCGATTGGGCTTCGGTCTCGTTGACGACCAGGTAGGTCACTTTGGGCAGGTAGGCAGAGTCGAAGGGGCGGGCGGGGGCCAGGTTGAACAGGGTCGGCAGGCCGAGGGTATGCGCCAGGTCCATGCAGGCGTAGAGCGTCTCAGGGCGGATTTCGTATTGCAGGACCAGGATAGCGGCTTGGCGCAGGAGTGGCTCGAGTGAGCGAACCATCTCGGGCGTCAGACTGTAATTGGCGCCGGGGGCAACGGTGATATAGTTCATACCGCCCTCGCCAATCATGACCAGAGCCGCACCGCTGGTTTCGCCTTCGCGGGTGAAGACGTAATCTACATGCACGCCGGCCTCGATGAGGGCCTGTTTGAGCGCCGGGGCGAAGGGGTCCGTGCCGATGCAGTTGACGAACCAGGTATCACCCCCAGCGCGGGCAGCGGCGACGGCTTGATTCGCGCCTTTGCCGCCAAAGGTCTGGACGAAGGTTGCGTCGGTGGTGCTTTCGCCTTTTTCGGGCAAGCGAGTAACCTTCATGATGAAATCCACGTTGGAACTGCCCACGACGACGATTTTTGGGTTCATCTGTACTCCTTTTTTGGACACGGATGACACGGATTACGCAGATTTTTGGGAAGGTATAACAACAAGGTTTTCTCGTTTTCTCCCCTCTCCCAACGGGAGAGGGGTTGGGGGTGAGGGCCGGATTGGGTAAATTGCGCTACTTGGGCGACCAGTTCATGAGCATACGCAGGTGGACGAGGCCGCTCAGGAAACCGCCTGCGTGGGGAATCCAGTCTTCATCAGAGTAGCGGCAGGGGATGTCGTTTTCGACGGTTGGCTCAACTTCCATGTAGAACTGGCGATTAGTACACAGCCCGTTGCCGATACTGCCGGGGATGCGCGACCAGGTTTTGACACTGTTCGCGCCGATGCCTTCGATGAAACTGTACGGGATAGCCTTGCCTTCGGGCAATTGCTCGCGCCACATGACGCTGCCTTCAAAGGAGTCGCTCGTCAGCCCCGCGTTCAGGCCGCAAATCCATTGCAAATTGCCAACTGCGATGGGGCGGAAGGCCGGGTCGCCAAAGGCCATCTCAAAGCGGATGGCTTGCGCGGCGGCGTAGCCATAACAGACGTTGAATCCGTGCCAGGGGCCGCAAAACGAGAGCAAGCCCTGCCCGGCGTAATAGCCCTGCGGCAGGAGGTAGAACGGGTTTTTCTGGCAGGCGGGCAAGAAGTAGCCATAGGCAAAATCCCGCACGGCTTGCCGCCAGCGGGGTTGGTCAGGGTGTTCGGGGAGCAGGTCGCACAGGTCGAGCAGAGGGACGAGGTAGTGGTTGAACATCAGGCTGGTGTCATGCCCGACGTGGTGATGGAGGAAGGCTTTTTCGGTGAACAGGTGGTCATCGAATGCGTAAAAATGCCCGTAGAATTCGCCTTCTGGGGCTTCGCGTGTCACCTGGCGGCTGAGAATTTGGTCGGCGCGGCGGATGGCCTCCTCGAGGTATTCGGGCCTGCCCGACTTGGCGAGTTCGACCGCGCCCCAGACCATCATCAAGAGGTCGGCGGTCATAAAGCCGGTTTTCCTCACCCCCGACCCTTCGTCGTCCGCCCTCACCCCCGGCCCCTCTCCCGGGGGGAGAGGGGGGAGAGCAGAATCCCCCTCTCCCTTTGGGAGAGGGTTTAGGGGTGAGGGCAAGTATCCTTCCGGTACGCCGTGCAGTTGGGCGGAAAAATGCGGCAGGCTGGAGGGTTGGCACTTTTGGGTAAGAAATTCATACGCGGCGGCGGCGCGATTCAGGTAGTCCAGGCCGCGTTCACGGTCGAGTTCGTAGATGTAGCGGGATGCTTTGGCGAGGGCAACGACGAATTGTCCCTGGTCTTGCGGGATGAGGACGGGATGGTTGGGGATTTCATGAACGACTGCGCCAGTCGGCCAACCCAGGTCTGCGGCGCGTTGCTGACACAGGACGAGATAATCGCAGCCGTGCATGACTTGGCGTGCCAGGCGCAGGCCGTCTGCGCGCCCCAGCCATTCCAGGCCGATGTGGAGCAGGTCGAGCAGGCCAATCAGGGCTGCGGTGTGGCTGCCGACTTCGCGCCAATCGCCGCCGCAATCTTTCCAGCCGTTGCCGAAGCGGGCGAGTTCGGCGCGGCGCTCGAATTGCTCGATGGCGACGGTTTTAACGGTGGAATGCCACAGATGGTATTCTCCCACGTTAAACGGCGGGCAGGTGACAGTCGGGAATCCAGGCCCCTCCAGGGTCAGGGTGAATGTTCCGGCGGTGGTCAGTTCCGAAAAATCGGCAATCCACCAGTCGCTTCCCCAGCATGTTCCCCAAAAAACGAGCGGTTTTTCGAGAAGGGTCTGCCCGCTCTCATCCTGAAGGCGAAACATTGCGCCCTCGGGCAATGCGCCGCGCCAGATGGCGCGCATGGGGGCGCGCAGGTCGTAGCCGATTTGCGAGACGAGCAGGCCGGTGGTCATTTACGAGTCAGGATTTGAATGAGGAGCGGGTCAGCGACCTGACCAGCGTAATCTACCAGGCGAAAACTCATGCCTTTATATGACCAGACGGCGCGCCCGATACCGTATTGGTTGAAGATGTCGAGCAGGTCAGCGTGCCAATTGCGGCGGCTTTCGGCAGGGGCGCAATCTATCACGCCGTATTCGCCGCAGTAGGGAACCTGGCCGCTTTCTTGGATGAACTCAAAGACCGGCACGAGAAATTCGCGCATCAGGGCGCGGTTGAGGGGGCGGTCTACCAGCCAGGCGTAGCCTTCGCGGTGATGTGGGGCGCGGCGCAAGAACTCGGCCAGGCCCGTGAAAAAGCCGGGGTATTCCAGGGTCTGGTCAAATTCGCGGCTGACCTGAGTCCAGGAGGCCTTTTGGTGGGTGAACAGGAACGGCTCGTAAAAGTGGAAGGTATAGACGACGTTGGGGTCTTCGAGGCGGGCGATGTTTTTGAGCTCAGAAGCGGCGTTGTAGTGATTGCCGCCAATCATGATTTTGCAATCGGGGGAAATCGCGCGCAGGGCGGCGACGGTTTTGTGGGCCAGGGCGTTCCAAGGGCCGCTTTCGGGCAGGACGACTTCATTGAGCAATTCAAAGATGATGGGGATGCCCGCGTTGTGATAGCGGCGGACGATGGCTTCCCACAAGGCAATAAAACGCGCCTGGGCTTCGGGCTGGTCGAACAGGACGTTGAGATGTTGGGTTTCGGGCTTGAGGGTGTTGTTGAAGGAGTAGCCGGGGGCGTGATGCAGGTCGAAGACCACCCCCAGCCCGGCGGCGCGACACCATTCCAGGCAGGCGTCGATGTACTGAAAGCCGTCTTCGCGGTATTGACCGGGGGCGTCATCGGATTCCAGGACAGGATAATCTACCGGCAGGCGGATGTGGTCAAAACCCCAGGCAGCGATTTGCTCGAGGTCGGGACGGGTGATGAAGGTCTTAAAATGTTCGTGGTCGTAGCGGGGGTACTGAGAGAGCCAGCCACCCAGGTTGACGCCGTTGGTAAAGTTTTGCATAGGGATTTCCTTTGGTGAAACATCCCGAAGGTTTCGCGAGGGAAGGGTGTTTTCTTCGCGGCAGCCTTCGGGACGTTATGGAGCGATTTATGGCTGTACGCTGATGCGCAAGAGCGTGACCGAGATGGGCGCGAAGGTGTATTCCAGCACATTCCCGCTGACAGGGGAGAGCGGGCTGGAGGTCGCGTCGGCCAGGTCATCGGCGGGGTCCGGGTTGCCGTTGAAGGTGATGGCCGTCGAATCGAGCGAGGGGGCGGCGAGGGTATCGACCAGGCCGCCGGTGATAGAGCGGATACCCTCTATTGTAATCGTGGCGGTCGTTTCGGCGCGGTTTTTGTTGATGACCAGCAGAGTGAGCGTGCCATCTTCCAGCCGTCCGGCGTAGGCGCTCAGTTCGCTGGCCGGGTTGGCAGAGGATTCAAGCGGCAGGAGCGTGTTGCCAAAGCGCGCCCAGAGCGGGAAGATGTAGTATTTGGGCTGGCGGTAATTCGTGCCATCGGCGCGCATCAGGCCAAACTCGTTGCCGTATTTGTCCGAAGCGCCGTTCATCACGTCCCACTGGGCGGCCATATCCACGCCGAGTGAAATCATCAGGCCCAGCGAATCGGCCAGGAAGAGCGCGTCTATGTGCTTGTTCATGTAGTTGCGCGTGTCCACTTTGCCCCAGGGCGGCACGAGTTCGTATTCGTTCATCACAACCGGAATGTTCGCGCCAGGCACGTAGGCCTGCATGGCGCGTTGAATGCCGGAGAAGACGGTCGGCCAGTATTGCTGTGGCATGGCCAGGATGGTATCTTCTTCGGCGCGCGGGTTGCCGAGCAGGTAGTAGGATGGGTAAGCATGAACGACAAAATAGTCGTAATTCGTTTGGTAACTTTCCAAAACAGCACGGCTCCACGTCGAACTGCTCACGGCATCGCCGCCGCCGACTGCGCCAACCAGGATGGTCGGGTCGACGGCCAACATGGCAGCGCGCATTTGGGTTACGCCATCGCGCTGCGCCGTGCCGAGGATGTACTCATCGCCCAGGCAGGTCCAGGTGGTTTCCCAGCCGCTGCTTGTGCAGCCGGGCTTGCCGAATTTGCCACCATAGACTTCGTTGCCGATGTCCCAGAAGCGAATCTTGAGCGGTTCAGGGTTGCCGTTTTTGGCGCGCAGGGCGGCCCACTCTCCGGCGGTTTTCCAATCCACCCCGTTGCGGTCTATGCCGATAACGGTCGGGTCGCCCACTTTGGCGTTAAAGAAAGCCACCGCCGCGGCGGCTTCTTGCGCGGTGGCGTTGACGTTGACGATGAACATCGGTTCGATGCGCCGCCCGTAGGCTTCTACGCCGCGAAAGAAATTGATGAAATCGGTGGGTCGGCGCACCCAGTCATGGGTACAGGGCAGCGCGCCGGGGACGTTTTCACCCAGTTCACAACTCAACCAGCCATAGTCATCACTAAACGAGCCGCCAGGAATGCGGATGAGCGTCAGGCCGGAGGCCGCCACCCGCTTGCGGAACTGTTCGCTCTCAAACTGCTCTTTGGAGAGCCAGTTGGGCAGGTTCGAGCCAAGCACAAAGGGACTGAACGCCTGTCCTTCGGCTTTGGCTTGCAGTTTCAACGAGACACTCAGCGGCCAAGATGTGGCGGTGGGCGGCGGGGTAAAGGTGGGGCGCGGCGTGTTCGTTGGAGGACGCGGAGTGTAGGTCACCCGCTTGGGGGTGGCAGTTGCTTCGGGTGTAAAGGTGGCAGCAGGTGTTTCGGTGGGGGTTGGCGTGGCCGCCCCGGCGCACGCGGAGAGCAAGAAGGAAAAAATTAGGAGAAAGGAGCAGATTCGTTTCATGGCAGCATAGACATTCAGAAAAACAGTGGCTCTTCCGTGAGAATGGGGGAAGAGCCTAAGCACAAAAAGACGCCAAACGACCTAAAACCCGCGCGCTTTGGCTTCTTCGAGCATGGCCTCGGTGGCCGTTGCGCCGCTGCGGGTACAGCCCAACGCGCGCACTTTGAGCAGTTGGTCGAGGCTGCGCACGCCGCCGGCGGCTTTCAGTTGCACTTCGGGCGCGCTGTGCTGGCGCATGAGTTGGAGAACATGCTCGGTGGCACCTTTGTAGTTGTAATCGCCGCTCGGCTGCTTGACAAAGCCATAACCGGTGGAGGTCTTGACGAAGGCCACTTTGAGTTCAGAGCAAATCTGGCAGAGTTTGATGATGTGCTCGTCGTTGAGATAATCGGTCTCAAAGATGACCTTGAGAATCGCGCCATTGCGGACGCAAGCCTGATTGACCGCGTCAATATCGGCGCGGACGAAATCCCAATCACCGCCCAGGGCTTTGCCGATGTTGATGACCATGTCAATCTCGGTGGCGCCATCGCGGATGGCTTGTTCGGTCTCAGCGACTTTGATTTGGGTGGTGCTGTTGCCGTGCGGGAAGCCGATGACGGCGCACACGCCCACGCTGGAGCCTTCCAGGGCTTGCTTGGCCATCTGGACAGCGTAGGGTTTGACGCATACGGTGGCGACATCGTACTTGCGGGCGATTTCGCAGCCTTTGAGAATCTCGGCGTCGGTCATGGTGGGGTGAAGCAGGGAGTGGTCAATCATTTTGGCGAGGTCGCGCAGGGTGGTCATAGTCGTCGTATCCTTTTTGTGAACGCTCATTTTGTTTTCGGCGGCGTTGACCCATCGGAACAGGTCAACTCGGGGCAAAAAAGAGAATGTGCGCATTTTTGGGGTGCGAAACGGGCATAAAATCCCTGTTCGCCGCCGTATCAAGCGGAATTGTATCGCAAAAATCGGTTTTGAGCGAAGTTTATTCTGTGAGCGTTCAAAATTGGGCGCTTCAATTACTCTGCAAAGTATTGTTGATACGCCGCGCGAGGGGAACGAGCAAGCGGCGTAAGACATCCATCGGCTGGCTGGTCGGGTCTTGCAAGAGTTCCTGCCAAGCGCGCTGCAATTCACGCGAAAGGCGGTCTTCCACCACGCCCCAGAGCGGTGAGTTGGAATAAGAGCGCCCCTTGAGCGTGGATTCAACCATGACTTTGAGAAAGTGGTCTTCCATGTAAATGGGCAGAGAGAGCACATCACGCCGGGCCGGCAGGATGTTGGCCTTCCATTGGGATTGGAACTCGAAACTGGTCAGGTATTGCACCAGTTCCGCCGTCAGTTCCGGGTGTCGAGTTTGCCGCCAAATGACCAGATTGGTGCCGCCCTGATAGGTTTGTCCGGGAGGCAGAGCAACACCAAATTGCTCGCTCAGTGCGCCTTCTTTGGGAGGATTTTCTAGCAGAGTGTAGTAAATCCAGGGGCCGCCCATCGTAACGGGGTAATCGCTGGTTACGAACTCCCAACCGGGGTTGGAGATTTCGAACACCTGCGGGGACAGGTATTCGCGCAAGGCGAAGTAATCGGCCAGCCCTTGCAGAACGGCCTCCTGGTCGAAGAGCGCCTTTTTGCCATCCGAGCTGACGTATTCACCGCCCGCGCCCCACACCCAGCTGGAGGCCAACGAGAGGTTCTCGTATCGCTCGGTCAAAGGCAGGAGCAAAGGCGTGGAAAACCCATGCGCTTTGAGCGTGCCAAGCGTTTCCAGAAACTTTTGGGGTGTAGAAAAGGCAGAAGATTCGTCAACCCCAGCCGCAGCCAGCGCGGCGCGGCGATAGAAGATGACTCGGGTTTCGACCAGGAAAGGCACGCTGAAAATCTCCGGCTGGCTTTCGTCCCAGTATGGGCAAACGAACAGACTCATTTTGCCGGGCGGCAGGATTTCTCGGCCAATCGGACGCAACCCATTGCCGCCTGCCAGGCTGCGCACCCAGGTAGAGCCAACTTCGGAGACATCTGGCCCTATGCCGTACAGCAGGGTGTGCATAATTTCCTGCCAGGGCTGCTCGTAGGGATGGATGTGGACTTCGATGTTACGGGAAGCAAAGCGCGCTTCGAGCAAGCTGCGCATACTCTGGCTGGCGGTGCGGCCTCGATTCCATACAGAAAGTTCCAGGCTTATGGTTTTCATGGCGGAAACCTATCGTTTCCAATCGTTCTCTTTCTTGATGAATTCGACCAATTCTTCAATTTGGGCAAAAGCCAGCGCCACAACCGTATCGGCCCCGCCGTAGTAAATTGCCATGCGCCCCGTGTCGCCATCCACCAACGCGGCGCAGGGGAAGACCACGTTCGGCACATCGCCCACGCATTCGTACAGGGTTTGCGGCGAGAGCAGGTAGGGCTGAGCGCGGGCGATGATTTTCCAGGGCTGGTCGAGGTCGAGCAGGGCCGCGCCCATGCTGTAAACAAACCCATTGCAGGAGGTCAATACACCGTGGAAAATCATCAGCCAGCCTTCGCTGGTTTCGATGGGAATTGGTCCGGCGCCCACTTTAGTCCAGGCCCAGGGTAGGTCGGAGGTCATGACGTGGCGATGGCAGCCCCAGTGAATCATATCTGGGCTTTCGGAGTAGAAAATATCACCAAAGGGGGTGTGGCCGTTGTCGCTGGGGCGGCTGAGCATGGCATATTTGCCGCTGATTTTGCGCGGGAACAAGACGCCGTTGCGATTGAAGGGCAGGAAGGCATTTTCGATTTGGGTAAAGGTCTGAAAATCAAAGGTGTAGCCGACGCCAATGGTGGGGCCGTGATACCCATTGCACCAGGTGATGTAGTAGCGGTCTTCCAGCCAGCACAGGCGCGGGTCGTAGCGATATTGCGGGTTGGCGATTTCCGGCTCGGCGCACTGAAAAGCAATGGGCTGGGGCTGGATGTTCCAGGTGAGACCATCTGGGCTTTCGCCAAAGTACAGGTTCATGCGACGGCAGGTGTCATCAATGCGGAAGACGCCGACGAATTTTCCCTGATAGGGGATGACCGCGCTGTTGAAGGTGCTATTGGCGGTGGGAAAGGGGTTGCGCGGGATGACCGGGTTCTGGCGATAGCGCCAGACGACATCCGCACAACCGGCAGGGCGTTCCTGCCAGGGCAGGTTGGGAATGGGCTGAGCGTTGAGAAGTTGGAGTGCCATAGAGTTCCTCGCTGTGGGGCGGGTTCAAGAAATGACCCCTTGCAGTTGAATAGATTCGGCAAAATGACAGGCCGCCTGGCGGTTCTTGCCAACCGTCCGCAGTTCAGGAGTTTGTTCGCGGCAAACCTGCTGGGCAAATTTACAACGGGGGTGGAAGTAACAGCCGCTGGGCGGGTTGGATGGGTCGGCAATTTCGCCTTGCAGGTGAATGTGCTTGCGGGTTTCGCGTCCGCGCGGGTCGGCAATTGGCACGGCAGAGAGCAAGGCTTCGGTGTAGGGGTGACGCGGGCGGGTGTACAGGTCGAGCGCGTCGGCCACTTCGACCACTTTGCCAACGTACATCACCACCACCCGGTCGCAAATGTGGCGAATGACGCTCAAATCGTGCGAGATGAACAAGTAGGTCAGGTCGAAATCGGCCTGCAACTCTTCCAGCAGGTTGAGAATTTGGGCGCGGATGGAGACATCCAGCGCGGAGACGGCTTCGTCGCACACCACCAGGCGCGGATTGGTGATGAGGGCGCGCGCTACCACAATGCGCTGACGTTCGCCACCGCTAAAGGCATGTGGGTAACGCTGCATATATTCCGGGCGCAGCCCCACCCGTTTGAGAAGCGCTTCCACCCGGTCGCGCATTTCGGAGGGCGAACACAGGTTGTTGACGCGCAAGACCTCGCTGACGGCTTCAAAAATCGTCATACGCGGGTTGAGCGAGGAGTAAGGGTCCTGAAAAATCATGCGAATATCGCGCCGAAAGGGCGAGAGTTCTTTCTCTGGCACGGCGGCTAAATCCACCACGCTTTCATCGCGCAGTTGATAGAGCATTTGGCCAGCGGTGACGGGGTAAGCGCGCACAATGCAACGGCCGGCGGTGGTCTTGCCGCAGCCGCTTTCGCCCACCAGGCCGAGCGTCTCGCCTTTGCGAATGCTAAAACTGACATCATCTACGGCCTTCACGTAGCCTTGTGCCGCGGCAAACACGCCTTTGATGATGGGGAAATGCTTCTTGAGACCGGTCACTTCCAGCAGGTTTTCGGGGTTGCCCATTTGCAGGGCAGGCTGTAAGCCAGTGTGTGGAATGGGGTTGGTCATGGCGGCCTCCGGCTACAGGTTTTCGTACAGCAGGCACTGCACGGTGTGATTTTCGCCAACGGTGGTAACGCGCGGCTCGATTTGGCTGCATTTTTCCATGGCCTGCGTGCAGCGTGGGTGGAACTGGCAGCCGGTGGGACGGCGGAAGGGGCTGGGAACCATGCCCTGGATGGGGTCAAGTTCCTCGCGCTCGCGGCTAATTTTGGGGATGGAGCGCAGCAAAGCCTGGGTATAGGGGTGTTTGGGGTGATGAAAAACCGTCTCTACATCACCGAACTCGACAATTTTGCCCAGGTACATGACCGCCACGTCATCGGCCACTTCAGCCACCACGCCCAGGTCATGAGTGATGTAGAGCACCGACATGTTTAACTGTTGCTGTAAATCGCGGATTAAATCCACGATTTGCGCCTGGGTGGTGACATCGAGCGCGGTGGTCGGCTCATCGGCGATGAGCAGGCTGGGGTTGCACGAGAGCGCCATGGCAATCATGGCGCGCTGACGCATGCCGCCACTCAAGCGGAAGGGATATTCATCCACAATCCGTTCCGGCTTGGGCATGCCCACGCGGTCGAGCATTTCGATGGCGCGCCGCCGGGCTTCGGCTTTGGTCACCTGGTTGTGCAGCAGGACGGACTCCATAATCTGGTCGCCGATGGTGTGCATCATGCTCAAGGAGGTCATCGGCTCTTGGAAAATCATGGAAATTTCCTTGCCGCGAATTTGCCGAATTTGCTTGCCGCGCGGGTCGAGCTTGGCAATGTCAATGACATCTTGCTGACCGTTACCCGTTTGCCGGTAATATTTCATCTCGCCGGTGACAATGCGCCCTGGGCTGCGGATGATGTTCAGGAAGGCGCGGCAGGCCACGCTTTTGCCGCAGCCGCTTTCACCTACCAAGCACAAGGTGCGGCCGCGGTGAATTTTCATATCCACGCCGTTGACGGCTTTGACAACGCCCTCGTCGGTGAAGAAAAAGATGCGCAGGTCTTTCACATCCAATAAAAGGTCTTGTGAATTCATCAATCACCTCACGATTGGTAGGGGTCAGCGGCATCGCGCAAGCCATCGCCCAGGAAGTTCATGCTCAAGACGGTGATGAAGATGGCGGCGGC
>QEXW01000009.1 GCA_003130845.1 Anaerolineae bacterium | reverse complement strand
GGACAGCGGAGCAACGGATGGTGAAGCGGATAAGCGGATGGGCAGCGGAGCAACGGATGGTGAAGCGGATAATCGGATAACTGCAAAACTGGACAACCGGACAACCGGACAACCGTATAACTGTATAACTGGACAACCGGATAATCGTAAAACTGGATGATGATGGAACGACAAGATGGTGCTATCGGTATTTTCGATTCGGGCGTGGGGGGGCTTTCGGTGCTGCGCGAGGTGCGGGCGCAGTTGCCAAACGAAGCGTTGATGTATTTTGCGGATCAAGCCCATGTGCCGTATGGGCCGCGTCCGCTGGAGGAGGTGCGCGCGTTTTCGGAGGAAATTACCCGATTTTTGCTCGAGCAGGGCGCGAAGCTGGTTGTGGTGGCGTGTAACACGGCTTCTGCGGCTGCGTTGCATTATTTGCGGGGGAAGTTTCCGCATGTGCCGTTCGTGGGGATGGAGCCGGCGGTCAAACCGGCTGCGGAGCAGACTAAGAGCGGGGTGGTGGGTGTGCTGGCAACGCCGGCAACTTTTCAGGGGGCGCTCTATGCTTCGGTGGTGGAGCGTTTTGCGCAGGGTGTGACGGTGTTGCAGGATACTTGCCCAGGCCTGGTGGGGCAAATCGAGCGCGGGGCGCTGGAGGCCGCGGAGACGCGCGCGATTTTGGAGAAGGCACTCTATCCGATGCTGGAGCGAGGCATTGATACGGTGGTATTAGGATGTACGCATTATCCGTTTGTCATCCCGTTGATTCGGCAAATCGTGGGGGAAACAGCACGGGTGATTGACCCAGCTCCGGCAGTGGCACGGCAGGTGAAACGGGTTCTCGAGGCGGTCGAGGCAACGCGCCTGAGCAGCGAATCTGTTCCGATACGGTATTATACTTCCGGCGCGCCCGCGTCTTTCGATGCGGTGCTATCCGTTTTGGGAATGGAACGCGGTCCTGTGCGCGGAGTCAGGTGGCAGGCTGGATATATCCAGGAGATTTAATCGCTGTCCGAAGGCGAAACGCCTAAATCGTCCGGCGAAATTTCTACTCCCTGGAAGGCTTCGAAAGTCAGGTGGGGCATGGATAGGCCACGTGTTTGTTTGAGCCGCTCGAATAGGCCCTGGTAACTGGCAGGGATGGCCGCTTTGGGGTTCAGGCCGAGTTGTTCGGCCAGGCGCGCGATTTCTTTTGGGTTTTGGGCTTCGATTTCTACGAATTGGCCGTAGGGGAGTTCATCGAGGGCGATGAGCGCGCCTTCAAGTTCGTAGATGGCGCGGTATTTTTCGTACATCATGACGACTCGGTATCCCAGCCCGGCGAGGAAGAGTTGGGCGTTCTCGAAGTTATCTACGATGAGTTCGATTTCTGTGCGTGAGAGCGCGCCGCCGATATTTTCACCGGGGCCTTTGAAGGTCAGACGCACGTCGTCGAATTTGCGCAGGCGCAATACTTTGCGCTCGCGCAGCAGGCTGCCTTGCGGGTTGTCGTAGCGCAGGTTGTATTCGAAGCCGCGCGGGACACGGCAGGCCGCGCCGAGAGCGAGCAGACGGGTTTGGATGGGCGCAAGGACGCGAACGTAGAATTTTGATTCGATTTCTTGGTTTTTGGTTGTCATGAATTTGAATCCGATTTCTTGCAAAACCGACAATCGTAAGTGTTGACAGCAAGCCAACGATATTATATAAGGTATGCAGGCTTTGCGGGCTGGTATTGAGGAACGGTTTAGAATTGTTCGTTTCTTATGGATAGAAAAACTCTTGAAATGACCATTCTGACGGCATTGCGTAAAAAGAATTTTACGCGTGCAGTTGATTTGGCTTTTACGTATGGGTATCGCGATGCGCCCTCTGTCGCAACGGGGCTAGAGATTTGGACTAGAGATGTGCATCATCTGGAGTTGATTTTCACGCGTCGCCCGTATCTCCTGGAGGCCGTGCCGCAGGAGGTGTTAGAGCAAATGCGTCTGATAGCCGGGTTATTGCATTTGCTTGGCAGGGATGACCCCCTGCAGAGTGTGCGGCCTGCGAATGGGCATGTCCCTGGCACGCATATTGAGAGTAAATGGGCACCACACATGCTTTTGCGGCATGCCGATTTTTTGGCAATGATGGAAACTTTGTGGGAACGGGCAGCGCAACGCCCTGGATTGTATCTCACCGTGCGCACCGCAGGAGATGAGTGGGTTTGTCGGTCTTGCCGTGAAATGTCGAAGATGCGTTATCGGCTGGATGATGACTTTGAGCTGCCTAATCCGTTGTGTACCTGCAAGATGGGATGTCGCTGTCACCTGCATCCGGGGATTTATTAGACTGGCAATTGAGTACAAACATCCAGCCAAAAGGTGACACTTCCAACCTGACCGGTAAAATTCCGTGTGATACAATTTAATTGAATAAGCCTCTCGACTGCGCGGCGCTCGGGGCGAAAACGACTTCCAATTTCCACAAGGAGACTGAAAGAATGAAACATTTCCTCGATGTGTCCGATTATTCTCCCGCAGAAATTCAGGACATCCTCGACCTGGCTATCCGGCTCAAGCGAGAATATTTTGCCGGGGGCAATCCGCCGCTGTTCAAGGGCAAAGTGCTGGGAATGATTTTCCAAAAACCTAGCCTGCGCACCCGTGTTTCGTTTGATATGGCCATGCGTCACATGGGCGGCGATGCGTTGTATCTCTCGCCCAATGAAATTGGTTTAGGCAAACGCGAATCGATTGCCGATGTTGCTCGCGTGATGTCTGGGTATGTTCATGCCATGATGGCGCGTGTATTTGACCATGCGCATGTTGTCGAATTGGCAAAGTGGTCATCGGTCCCGGTGATTAATGGACTGAGCGATTATTCGCACCCTTGCCAGGCGATGGCTGACGCGCTGACGATTATTGAGAAGTTTGGCTCGATGAAAGGTTTGAACGTCGTCTTTGTGGGCGATGGCAACAATGTGGCAGTTTCGCTGATGCATATTGCGGTGATGCTTGGGGCAAACTTCCGTATTGCTAACCCCGAAGGCTATGATATGCCCGAGGTGGCTAAGCAAATCGGTGCTACGTTGGCGGCTCAATCGGGTGCCAAGATTGAATATCTGCGCGACCCGCACGAAGCAGTTAAAGATGCCCATGTCATTTACACCGATACCTGGACTTCGATGGGGCAAGAAGAAGAGGCTGCTAAGCGCGAAGCGGTTTTCCCGCCGTATCAGGTCAATGCAAAACTGGTCAGCGAAGCTCGTAAGGATGTAATCGTGATGCATTGCTTGCCCGCACATCGCAATCATGAATTGACCGATGAAGTGGCCGATGGTCCGCATTCGGTCATTTTCCCACAGGCACATAATCGCTTGCACGCGCAAAAGGCAATTCTGGCACGGCTGTTTGAGGTGGCGTAGCATGAAAACGCAAGAATATATCGCCCTGGAAGAGCAGTACGGTGCGCACAATTATCACCCGCTCGATGTGGTTATCGAACGGGCGGAAGGCGTGTGGGTATATGACGTGGAGGGCAATCGTTATCTGGATTGTCTCTCATCATACTCCGCTGTCAACCAGGGACATGTCCACCCACGCATACTGACCGCTATGCTGGAACAGGCCAAGAAGGTGACGCTCACTTCGCGCGCCTTTCGCAATGACCAATTGCCACTTTTTTATAAAGAGCTGTCTGAGTTTAGCGGGTATGAGATGTCTATCCCGATGAATTCTGGCGCGGAAGCGGTGGAGACTGCTATCAAACTAGCTCGTAAATGGGCGTATCGTGTCAAAGGCGTGCCGCGCTATCAGGCTGAAATTATCACTGTGAGCGGCAATTTTCATGGGCGTACAACGACCATCATCTCTTTTAGCACCGAGCCGCTTTACAAGGAAGATTTCGGGCCGTTTACCCCTGGCTTTGTCACCGTTCCGTATGGCGATGCCGAAGCGCTGGAGCGAGCGATTACCCCAAACACGGCTGCTGTTTCCGTTGAGCCAATTCAAGGCGAGGCGGGGATTATTATCCCGCCAGCGGGGTATCTGCGGCAAGTGTATGAAATCTGTAAGCGGCACAATGTGCTGTTGATTGCGGATGAAATTCAGACCGGTTTGTGCCGCACCGGCAAGCGTTTCGCTTACCAGCACGAAGAAGGCGTTCGCCCCGATATGGTGGTAATTGGCAAGGCGCTTTCGGGCGGGTTTTACCCTGTGTCGGCGGTGTTGGCCGATCGCCCGGTGATGGGGTTATTCCAGCCGGGAGAGCATGGTTCAACGTTTGGTGGAAATCCGCTGGCAGCTGCAATTGGTCGTGCTGCCCTGGCGGTGTTGCGCGATGAGAAGTTGGATGAGCGCTCTGCCGAGTTGGGGGCATATTTCCTGGAACAATTGCAGGAAATTCCTAGCCGGCATGTCAAAGAAGTGCGAGGTAAGGGTCTTTTTATCGGCGTAGAGCTTAAGCCCGAGGCGGGCGGGGCAAGACGTTTTTGTGTAGAGCTACAAAAACGTGGGATTCTGGCCAAGGAAACGCATGAGCATGTCATCCGCTTGGCGCCACCGCTCGTGATTGATAAAGAGACAATCGATTGGGCGTTGCCGCGCATTCGAGAAGTGTTACAAATGAATTAAGTCATCCCACCCTAACGGTTTATCAGTCGTTAGGGTGGGGCATTTTATGACCGGTCGTGCATTGCGCCGAACCAATACAGTCTATCATTCATTCGGAGGTCCTATGAATATCGGCATTCCTAAAGAGCGCCGTCCCTTTGAGTTTCGGGTGGGGCTTTCGCCTGCGGGAGTTGAGATGCTCGTTCAGCATGGCCATACGGTCTATGTGGAGAACGAAGCGGGCTTGGGTGCAGGGTTTAGCAATCAGGAATATCAGAAAGCAGGCGCCACCATCGTGTATTCGCCGCACGAAGTATTTGGCCGGGCTGATTTATTGCTGAAAATTGCGCGCCCGATGCAGAACGAAATTGAGATGATGCGGCCCGGAACCATTTTGATGGGGTTATTGCACCTGGCTTCAACCCGTCAGGAGCGCATCAACGCATTGCTGGCCAATCAGATTACTTCGGTGGCTTACGAGGAAATCCGGGAGCCGGACGGGGATATGCCTGTACTGCGCTCGTTGAGTCAGATAGGCGGGATTATGACCGCTCAAATTGCGGCGCGTCTGATGCAGAGCAACTCTGGTGGTAAGGGGATTTTGCTCGGCGGGGTGGCAGGCGTACCGCCAGCCGAGGTGGTTATCATTGGGGCGGGGACGGCTGGCACTTGTGCCGCGAAAGCGTTTTTGGGTGTGGGGGCGCACGTCACAGTATTGGACAAAAGCCTCGAACCACTTCAACGCATTCACGAGCGTTTTCCGAGCGTAGTGACGATGATTTCGACCCGCCGTAACATTGAGCGCGCGACCGCGTATGCCGATGTCGTGATTGGGGCGGTGTTGGTACCAGGTGAGCGCTCGCCCATCGTCTTGACGCGTGAGAATTTCCGGGCAATGAAGCCGCGTTCTCTGTTCATTGACCTTTCGATTGACCAGGGCGGATGCGCAGAAACATCGCGCCCAACGACGCATGACCAACCGACTTATGTTGAGGAAGGGATTATTCACTTCTGCGTTCCCAATGTTCCTAGCCTGGTGGCGCGCACGGCAACCCACGCGTTTGTGAATGCAGCCATGCCATACATTCGCGACTTGGCCCAATTAGGGGTCGAGGATGCCATGCGACAGTTTCCGGCGATTGAAGCGGCAGTCAACACGCATCAGGGTGAATTGCGTC
The DNA here is from genome assembly GCA_003130845.1 of Anaerolineae bacterium. Classification (GTDB taxonomy): domain Bacteria; phylum Chloroflexota; class Anaerolineae; order Anaerolineales; family Villigracilaceae; genus UBA5195. The sequence continues at coordinate 4,737 of QEXW01000009.1, read as the reverse complement.
ACATGCACCGCTGGGCAGCTGAGAAAGGAGCGTGACGTATGAGCTGGCAGAGCATTTATCAATCTCGCGTTACTACTCCGGATGAGGCCGTAAAAGCTATTCGGTCCAAGAATCGCGTTTTTCTCACCGGTAATGTTTCTGTTCCTAAAATGATTTTGGCTGCGCTGGTGCGGCGCGCGCCAGAACTAGAGGATGTGGAAATTTGTCAGGCACTCACCGTTGGCCCAGCGGACTATGTTGCGCCTGAAATGCAGGGGCATTTGCGGGTTAATACGATGTTCATCAGTGCCAATGTGCGCAAAGCCGTTCATGAGGGCCGTGCCGATTTCACGCCGGTTTTGCTTTCGGAATTCCCGCTCTTGTTCAAAAATGGCGTGTTGCCGTTGGATGTGGCCATGATTCACGTCTCGCCGCCGGATGAGCATGGCTTTTGCTCGCTGGGTGTGGAAGTGGGTCTGACCAAGTCGGCAGCAGAATCGGCCAAAATCATCATTGCCGAGGTGAATGAGCAGATGCCGCGCACGTTGGGCGATTCGTTTATTCACGTCAGCCGGCTGAATCACATCATTCCGGTAGATTACCCGATTGCTGAACTGCACATGACCGAGGAGGGAGACCTGGCGATTGTGGAAAAAATTGCCGGGTACATCGCCGACCTAATCCCAGATGGTGCAACGATGCAAATGGGGATTGGCGCTATCCCTGATGCGGTGCTGAAGTACTTATTCCACAAAAAAGATTTGGGTATTCATACGGAATTGTTTGCGGAGGGTGTCATTGACCTGGTGGAAGCGGGCGTGCTGACGAACGCGCGCAAAACCATTCACACAGGCAAAATTGTGGCCGGCTTTATCTTAGGCACACAGCGGCTGTACAAATGGGTAGACGATAATCCGTTGATTGAATTTCATCGTACTGAATATGTGAATGACCCCTTTGTGATTGCACAAAATGACCGGATGGTCGCCATCAACTCGGCCATCGAGATTGACCTGACCGGGCAGGTGTGTGCCGATTCGATTGGCCCAAAATTATACTCCGGCGTGGGTGGGCAACTAGACTTCATCTACGGTGCTTCGCGCTCCAAGGGTGGCGTGCCGATTATTGCGATGCCCAGCACGTCGGTTATGCGTGACGGCACAGTCATTTCTAAAATTACCCCGATGCTCAAACAAGGCGCCGGTGTGGTTACCACCCGCAATCATGTGCGGTTTGTGGTAACCGAGTACGGTGTAGCGGAGTTGTACGGTAAAACCATTCGCCAGCGCGCCCAAAACCTGATTAAGGTGGCCCATCCCGAATTTCGTGATGAACTGACCCGAAAAGCCAAAGAGTTGAACTATCTGTAGCTTTTTTCGGTTAAAATTGCCTGCTGAAGCGTCCCGAAGGTATGCGCTGGTCTCCTTCGGGACGATTTTTGAAAACAGGACATTTGATATGCAACGAAAAGCAAAGATTGTCGCAACGATAGGGCCTGCTTCAGAAAGCCGTGAGATGCTAGAAGCCATGCTCAAGGCCGGCATGAATGTGGCGCGGCTCAACTTTTCCCATGGCACACACGAGCAACACGCCGCACGTATCCGCTGCTTACGCCAAGTTTCGGCAGACTTGGGCATTCCGCTGGGCATTTTGCAAGACTTGCAAGGGCCAAAAATTCGCGTGGGAGTGCTCGACCCAGCGCTTGACCTGTCGGTGGGGGAACGAGTGGTCTTGTTTGCTGAGGGGACCAAGCCGCCCGAAACAGGAATGAAGCACATTCCTGTGGCGTTTGTGGAATTGTTCGATTCCGCTGCGCCTGGTGACCGCATTTTGCTCGATGATGGACGCCTGGCGGTGCGGGTGGTGGAAACACACGAGCGGGCGCTGATTGCCGAGGTGCGGGTGGGAGGGAGATTGTCCTCGAATAAGGGGATTAATCTGCCCGGCGCTCGGTTAAATATTCCAGGGTTTACTGAAAAAGACCGCGCTGACTTGGCCTTTGGTTTAGAGCAGAATGTGGATTTCGTCGCTATCTCATTTGTGCGTGCGGCACAAGATGTGCTGAATGTGCGCAAGGCGATGGAAGAACTGGATGAGGGAGGGGCGCGTCCGCTCTTGATTGCGAAGCTGGAAAAACCTGAAGCGCTCGATAATTTGGAAGAAATTTTGCAAGCAGCCGATGGTGTGATGGTGGCACGTGGCGATTTAGGTGTAGAAATGTCACCAGAGCGCGTGCCGATGGCGCAAAAACGGATTATCCAAGAGGCGAACCGGCACGGGAAATTGGTGATTACCGCCACGCAGATGCTGGAATCGATGATGAATAATCCACTCCCAACCCGCGCCGAGGCCTCGGATGTGGCCAATGCCATTTTCGACGGTACGGATGCGGTGATGCTTTCTGGAGAGACGGCGGCAGGGCAATATCCGCTCGAAGCGCTTAAGATGATGGACCGGATTGTACGGCAGGCAGAGGAAAACTTTGCGGATTGGGGACATTTCAATATCCCGGCCTTAAAATCGCACGATGATGCCTTTTCGATTACGCGCGCCGCACGTGAGCTGGCCCATGACTTGAATGTGGCAGCGATTGCGGTTTTTACGCAAACGGGTCACACGGCGAAGATGATGTCTAAAGCCCGTCCGCGCGTGCCGATTTTGGCTTTTACGCCGGTGCAACGCACGATTGGACGGATGTCACTCTATTGGGGTGTGACGCCACACTTGGTCCCCATGGCGGCTTCGCTGCGCGAAATGGTCAACCAGGCCGATACCGCCCTGACGGCGGCAAAGTGGGTAGAGCCAGGCCAGCAGGTGGTGGTGATTAGCGGTTTTCCCGTCAATACGATGCGCCCGCCGAACATGGCGTATTTGCACAATGTGGGAGAAAAGATTTAACCGTTCTCGTTGGAAATTAAAATTCCTATGCCAATCAACACGCCGCCTAGCACAAAGAGCGGCGTGATTTTTTCCCCTAAGAACAGCCAGCCGAGCAAGGTGCCAACGACCGGTTGGGCAAAAAAAGTCAGCGAAGCAACGCTGGCGGGGAGTACCGCAAAGGCATAATTCCACAGAAACATAGCAATGGCCGTAGAGATAATGCCCAGGAAGAGTATGCCACCGATGACGCCCAGCGTGATTTTGCCCAGGCCTTGTGTTGTCAATTCCCACAAGCCAAAGGGAATGGTGACCGGCAAACCGCCTAGCAAGAAGACCGCCGTGGCTTGCAGTAAGTCCATGCCATTCGTGGTCACCCGGCGTACCAACACCGAGTAGAGCGCCCAAGTGAGTGCTGCCGCTAAGAGGCTGAGATTGCCTAAGAATAAGTTCGAGGATAAATTGGCCTGGCGCGGGTCTATGACGGCTAGCACGCCCAGGCTGGCAACGGCAATCGCTAATAGCCGCCGCGGTGTGACTGCTTCGTTGAGCAGCAAAAAGGCAAACGGTAAGACAAGCGCCGGCGTGGCCGAAGTGACCAGCGCGCCATTGGCGGCAGTGGAAAGTTTGGTGCCAACGAATTGGAAGCCTAGCGAGATGCCATAGCCAACCAAGCCAACCCCAATGGCTTCTAACCATTGCCGGCGAGATAGGTGAAAGCCGTGCGCTTGATATGCAATGACCAGCCAGAGCGAGAGAAACCCCAAAACCAAGCGGGTGGTAAGCAGCGCAAAGGGTGGGATGACGTCCAAAACCACTTTGCTGACAACGTACATCCCGCCCCAGATGGAGGCAGCGGTCAAGCCGGCCAATAGGCCGCGCAATGAAAGTGAATGGGGAGAATTCATGGTATGAGTGCTTTTAGCAATTCTTCGCGCCATTGGCGTGCATCGCGGTCGTATACGCCAAATCCTGCGCCGAATTCCCAATATGCCCAGGCAAAGCCATGCGCTTCGGCTTGTTCTCGGATATAGGTTGTCCAGCGCACACGCGAATCGAGGTCGGCTTTGCTGTAGGCGCCAAACTCGCCCAGGTAAATCGGGATGCCGCTCTGTTTTGACCAGGCAGCCACCAGCGTGAAGTGTTTGTTGATTTCGGTTTTTTCTGGGTCGGTAGCATTCCAGGTCGTCCCTAACCATTGTTGCGCTTCTGGCCCAGCCCATTCTGCGCCCTGGTGGGTAAAGTGAAAGGGCAGGTAGTAGTGGAACGTGGCAATCAGGTGCGGGTCCTCGGTCGGCAATTTGAGATAGCGTAACTGGTCGTAGGCATTCCAAAACACGCCGCCGACAATGATGTTGCGGGTGGGGTTGGTCTGGCGGATGAGAGGAATTGCTTCGTTAACGATTTCGTTCCACAAAGAAACCGTCAGGGCGCCATTGGGTTCATTCATCAGCTCAAATAAGAGCGTAGGGGGATAGGTCTGATAATGCTCGGCAATTTGCCGCCAAATGGCCAGGAAGCGCTCGCGGTGGGTGACGGGGTCGGTTGCCATTTCCTCGTAATGGTGTACATTGAGGACGACTATCAGGTTTTCTTCGAGTGCCCACCCAATGACTTCATCCAGCCGAGCGAAAAAAGCCGGTTCGATAGTGTAAGGCGCTTGGGACAAGGCATGCGCGCTCCAACGGGTGGGGATGCGCACCGAGTCGAAGCCGGCCGCGCGGATAATCTGGAAGTGTTCACGCTCGATACGAAAGCCCCATTCCCCTTCACGCGGGGCTTCGAGTGTGTTGCCCATATTCAGGCCGCGTTGCATTTGGTGGATGGCCTGGGCAGGCATAAAACTCTCGGTGGCGGTGGCTGTGAAAGCAGGGGGGGATG
>QEXW01000053.1 GCA_003130845.1 Anaerolineae bacterium | reverse complement strand
GGCGACGGGGTGATGGTGGCAGTGGGGGATGGGGTGATGGTGGCGGTCGGGGTCGGGGTGGGCGCGGCGGGTCGCGGGGCGCAGGCGGCGAGGAGGACGAGGAGCAGGCTGATGGTCAGGGCGAGGCGGGACATGGGATAGCTTTCCTTTCGATAACACAGTCCAGGCACGGTATAATACAAGTATGGCGCTCCGTAAAGAGACGACCAACTGGATTGCTTTGGCAGAATATGATTTGGAAACAGCCCGTCACATGTTGCAGAGTGGACGGTATTTGTACGTGGTGTTTATGTGCCACTTGGCGCTAGAAAAGATGCTCAAAGCCCATGTGACAGAAGCCACTCAAAGCATGCCGGTCAAAACGCATGACCTGATTTATCTGGTGCGCAAAGCCGGACTAAATTTGCCTTCAGAGTATCTGGATTTTATCGGTCGTATCAACAACGCCAGCATTCCGACGCGCTATCCGGAGGATTTACAGCGTGCGTTGACTGAATACCCTCAGCCGGTCGCCGAGCGCTACTTGCAACAGACCGAAGAGGTGCTGTTATGGTTGAAGAATCAGTTGATGTGATGCAAATTATACGGCGGTTTGAAAACCAACTGAACGAGATGGGGATTCGGGTGGAACGGCTCTGGTTGTTCGGTTCTCAGGCGCGTGGTCTGGCGGTGGAAGGGAGCGATATTGACCTGGTGGTTATCTCGCCAGACTGGGCCGGGATGAGCGAACGCGAGCGCCTGGAGCTTTTGGGGGTGGCTGCGGCGCGCATCCTAGAGCCGGTGCAAGCGCAAGGATTTACTCCTGAGGAAGTGGAGAAGGGGGAGATTTCCGCGTTTTGGCAGGTTGTGTTGCACGCTGAGGCAGTGGCTGTCGAGTGAGACGGTCGCAGCGAGGTCGCTGATGGTTGTCGTTGCCATCTGTGCAGGCCAGCGACGGAGAAACGAAGGCGTGGTCATTCGTGAACGACTTACTCTTGCCCCAGACAACCTAAAATCCCCTCCTACCAGGCCGCCTTCGTGCATTCGTGGCCCCATTCGTGGACGGCCCCTCGCCCCGGACGGTGCGAACAGCCTACTACGACGCCCCCCCCTTTGTGCATTCGTGACCCATTCGTGCCTTCGTGACCCCCTTCGTAGACGGTCCCTCGCCCCGAACGACGCGAAAAACGCTTACTTTGGCGCCCCGTTTATCCGTGCCAGGCCCCACAAGACGCCAGCGAGTACTAGCCAGGCAACGACCTGCGCAGCGCGGATACCACCCAAAATCAGCGTGCTGTCGCCGCGAAAGGCTTCGAAAAACAAGCGCGCACCGGCGGTAAGTGCCAAGAAGGTCAAGAACAACCTGCCAGTGGATAAGTCGGTGCGTTTTGAGAGTCGCCCTAACCAGAGCAGAATTGCAATCGCCCCGCCCAGTTCGTAGAATTGCGTTGGATGGCGTTTCGCCCCCCACAATTCGATGCCCCAGGGTAGGGAGGTCTCCATGCCGAAGGCCGCGCCCGAGGCGGCGTTGGCGAGCGCGGCTCCAATCATGAACACGGCGAAGAAGGGGGTCAGCGCGTCGAGCGTGTTCCAAATCTTCAGTTTTTGGCGCGCTCCATAAACGAGAGCCGCGATGAGTGCCGCCGCAAACCCGCTGAAGGGGTCGAGCAAGCCAGGATTGAGCGAAACCAGGCTGAATGGGGAGGACAGGAAGGCGTTTGGATACTGGATGACGTATCCGAGCCGCGCGCCTAAAATTCCGGCGATTAATCCCGTAAAGACCAAGTTGTAGAGTGCATCGGCGGAAATGCTGCGTTTGGGGGCGAATTTTTCGGCCAGCGAGAGACCGAACCACAAGCCAAGCAGGTACATCAAGCCCGGCGTTTGCAAAGCCAGCGGCCCAATTTGCAGGATGGGTAACATTAGCGCGCCTCCTTGAGCAGCTCTTCGATTCTGCTCCGCAGCAAGGCTTCTGACATCGGGCCGCCAATCACCACTTCGCGGATGACACCATCCGCGCCGATGAAGAACGAGGTGGGTAACGATGAAACTTGATACAGACGCGTCACTTCACCAGAAACATCGAGCGGGATGGGAAAGGTGAGTCCATAGTCGTTCACAAAGTTCTGGGTATCGGTCAGGGTATCCTGTACCGTGGAGTTGACGGCGAGAACCATCACGCCTTGCGCTCGATATTCCTCCCACACCTTTTGCATGGTCGGCATTTCGGCCCGACAAGGGGGACACCAGGAAGCCCAAATGTTGAGCAAAACCACCTTTCCGCGCAAATCGGAAAGAGTGATTCTCTCGCCCTGCAGGGTGTTTAGGCTGAAATCCGGCGCCAGGAAGCCGGTCTGGGGGGCGGGAATTTTCCCTCCGGTCGTTGTGCCTTGTGGCACAGCGGAAAACCAAATCCAAAATAAGCCTGCAAGCAATATCAAACTGTAATGCAGAGACAGCCTAGATGGTTGATTTAATCGCATTTTGCCTCTATAGTTGTGTATATCGTGGTTTATCCTTTGTCTGGCTGGTTTGTTGCATGGTTCGGCTTGGTTTTGAGCTCGGCCGTTGTTTGATTGTGGATTCCACTCTTAGATTGGATGCAAAAGCATGCTTTTCGATACACGTCTTTTTGTTGGAATAGACCCCTGTGGTGCCAGCAAGCCTTTCACTTGGGCTGCACTGGATAAAAGCGGGCGGTTGGTGTCGCTCCAGCAAGGCGAGTTAGAGGACGCACTGGCTTTTGTGAGTAATTTACCCTCGGTCGTGGTGGCCGTTAACGCACCACAGCGTCCGAGTGCTGGCCTAGTGCGCCAACAAGTTGTGCGCCGGGGCGCAGGTCGTAGCTTTGAAATGCGCGTGGCGGAATACTTGTTGCGTGAGCGTGGTATGAGCGTCTCGCTAACCCCTTCGCGTCGCGAGTTGTGCGCCAATTGGACTCAGCTAGGATTTGCGTTCTATGAGCGTCTTGAAAAGGCCGGCTTTCAGCCCTATTCCGATACGCAAGCCACCCATCTTTGGATGGAAACACAAGCCCATGCCGTGTTTTGTGTTTTGCTAGGGCAAGTTCCCCTACCGCGTCCGACGATTGAGGGACGCTTGCAACGTCAGCTCATCCTTTACGAACAGGGCTTAGGCATTCGCGACCCAATGGAATACTTTGAAGAGGTGACGCGCCACAAACTCTTGAAAGGGATGTTGCCCCTGGAACAAGTCTATACTCCCGAACAGCTCGATGCTCTCGCAGCAGCCGGCACCGCCTGCTGGGTTATCCGCTCTCCAGAGCGTGTTACTCGCCTTGGTGACCCACACGAGGGGCACATTCTCTTACCGGTGGCTGAATTGAAAGAAAGATATAAGTAGTGAAACATCCCGAAGGTTCGGCCTTCGGGATGTCGGTTTATCTGCCTCGGTTGACAATCAGCAAAATCAGGAAAAACAGATAGACCACCCCGCCGGCAACAGCGGTGATGGTGGCTGCTTGTACGCTGCGATTCTGCAGGAAAGCTGCCATAGCAAACAGAACCCACGCCAGCGGATGAAGGTAATGCAACCCCATATTCATCCACATCCCGCGCGTGGAATCGGGGCCTGGTTTAGGCCAAACATAAACGAAAACAGCAGCCAGCACAAAGCACAGGAATCCCACAAAGGGCAGAGGAATTCCGAATAGATTAGGTACTTCTCCCATAGTGTTCTCCTTGAAGATGATGGTTTACAGTCGGATGGTGTATCCGCAATATTCGCATTTCAGACTATCCATACCGCGTAACACCGTCTGGGTGATGTTGGCGCCGCAAGAGGGGCATTGGCTGGGAGCGGATTTGACTTTCTCCTGAACCGTTTCGTCAATTTTCAAAGCGCGAGTTTGGTCAAAATCGCGGGTGTGAGCGCGGTTAAGCAGTTGGACCCACTCATTGGCATCTTGCCAAATATGCAGATGAACGGTTTGTAGCGAGGCGCCTGGCGCAAAGCGTAGGTCCAGGTGGTCCTCGTTCTTAAGCAAGCCCTGCTTGGATGGCTTAACTTCCTGCAGTAGCGCAATCGGAATCTCCCAGCGTAACGCTTGTACTTTTTCTTTGGCGGTGGTAATGAAAAGTACTTTCTTGGTGGCAATTTCTTCTTTTTGCTCAAAAATCAGCCGTTGATCCGTCAGATAGAGCACACCATCTGGGTCTTCGGGGCGTTCTTTCACGTCTTGGCACCACACGGCTTTAACAGCCATGATACCGCTCTCGGTTGCGAGCAGCTTAAAACACGCTTCGGCCAACTGCTTCATCATCCATTCGATTTTTTCTAAGCGAGAGTGCAGGGTTGATACCTTGGCTCTGAGGGGTTGAATACTGTTCAATACTGTGCGCTCGGCAGCATCGGTTTTGGATTGTAAGGTTTGAACGGCAGTTTGCAGCCGCGCCATCAGAGGCCGCGCCTGCGCCGGGTTAGAGCGTAACGTTGCCAGATGGTTGAGTTGTGCTTCTACCAGACGCAGTTCTGACACAAGCGGCCCTGTTTGTGTTTCAATTTCTGCGCGGGCGATGGTCTCGCTGGCCGGCCATGCAGATTGAATGTGCGATGCTTCTGCTTCGAGTGTGTTCTCAAAGGCATACCCCTGGCTGCGCAAGGTGGCAATTCGTCCAGGCAGGTTGTTGATGTCGGTGTCCAGTCTTTCTAACACCCCCCGTACATGATTCAGCCGCACGGCATGTTGCAAACGGCTCACTGCAGATTGCAGCGAAGAAAACTCAGTTTCAAACGGTTGCTGGGAGGTGGGGGTTGTCACGACCGCTCCTTTATATTCGCTGGGCAAAAAACCAACACCAAGCCCAAAATCTCCCGATTTCGGACAATCACATGATGAAAGTATATCCTAAAAAAGGCGCATGGTAAAATAACCGGAGGTCTTATTTTTTCTGCTATCATACTTTTTTCTCGAGGTCCCTATGAACTCCCAACTGCAACAACGTGCCATCAACGCCATCCGCTTCCTGGCCGCGGATGCCGTCCAGCAAGCCAATTCCGGTCATCCTGGCCTGCCGATGGGTGCCGCACCGATGGCTTACACGCTCTGGATGCGCCACCTGCGCCACAACCCGCGTAACCCCAAATGGCCGAATCGTGACCGTTTCATTCTCTCCGGCGGGCATGGTTCGGCGCTTTTATATGCTCTCCTACACCTGACCGGCTACGATTTACCGCTGGAAGAAGTTAAAAATTTCCGCCAGTTTGGCTCGCTCACCCCCGGCCACCCCGAATTCGGCCTGACGCCCGGCGTCGAGACCACTACCGGCCCGCTTGGGGCGGGTTTCGCCAATGGGGTGGGCATGGCGATTGCCGAAGCGCACCTGGCCGCGATGTTCAACACCCCCGAACACAAAATCATTGACCACTTCATCTACGCCATCGTCACCGATGGTGACCTGATGGAAGGCGTGGCTGCTGAAGCGGCTTCGTTGGCCGGGCATCTCCAACTCGGCAAACTGGTGTATCTGTACGATGATAACCATATTTCAATTGATGGTCCAACCGACCTGGCCTTCACCGAAGACCGCCTGGCGCGCTTCGAGGCCTACGGCTGGCACACCCTGCAAGTGCCAGATGGTAATGATATAGAAGCGATAGACCGCGCCATCCAGGCCGCCAAAGCTGACCCGCGCCCGTCCATCATCGCCGTTCGCACCGTTATCGGCTACGGTGCGCCCAACCGCCAAGGGACGGCCAAAGCGCACGGTGAACCGCTGGGTGAGGAAGAACTACGCCTCGCCAAAGAAAATCTCGGTTGGCCGGTCGAGCCTCGGTTTTATATCCCCGAAGATGTTTTCGCCCATTTTCGCGAGTCCGTTCAACGTGGGGCCGGTTTCCAGGCCGAGTGGCAGGCGCGTTTCGATGCCTACCGCGCCCAATTCCCGGAAAAAGCCGCAGAACTGGCACGCCGCATGCGTGGCGAACTGCCCCAGGGCTGGGATGACAACCTGCCCGTCTTCCCTGCCGACCCCAAAGGCATGGCCTCGCGCGCCGCTTCGGGCAAGGCACTGAATCACTTTGCCGCCAAAATCCCCGAGCTCTTCGGCGGCTCGGCCGACTTAGCGCCCTCCAACAATACCAAAATCGAAGGCACGCCCGCCTTCCAGCACGCTACGCCTGAAGGCCGCAATTTCCACTTCGGCGTGCGCGAACACGGCATGGGTGGCGTGGTGAACGGCATGGCCTATCATGGCGGGCTGCGTCCGTTTGGCGCGACCTTCCTCGTTTTTTCCGATTACATGCGCCCGGCCATTCGCTTGTCGGCCATTTCGCATCTCCCATCAATTTGGGTGTTCACGCACGATTCAATCGGCGTCGGCGAAGATGGCCCCACCCACCAACCGGTAGAACACGTCACGGCTTTGCGCGCTATTCCGAACCTGGTCACCATCCGTCCGGCCGATGCGAACGAAACCGTCCATGCTTGGCGGGTGGCGCTGGCGCGGACTCACGCCCCAACCGCTTTGATACTGACCCGCCAAAACTTGCCTACCCTCGACCGTTCCATCTACTCTGACGCCTCCCTGCTGGAACGCGGCGCATACGTCCTCTCCGATATGGGTGACGACGACCCCCAACTTATCCTGATGGCCTCCGGCTCGGAAGTCTCGCTGATTGTGGAAGCCGGTCTGCGCCTGGCGGCCGAGGGCGTGAACGTGCGGGTGGTTTCCTTCCCCAGTTGGGAACTCTTCAAGGCGCAGGATTCTACCTACCAGGAGACCGTCCTGCCGGCGCGGGTCAAAGCCCGTGTGGCGGTCGAGGCCGGAATCGGCTTGGGCTGGGAACGCTGGGTCGGCGACGCAGGAGCCATCATCAGCCTGGAGCGTTACGGCGCCTCGGCCCCTGGCGCGCGCCTGTTCAAAGAATTCGGCTTTACGGTGGAAAATGTTGTCGAAACAGCCATGAAGGTGCTGGGAAAATGAAAGTCGCCGTTGCCTGTGACCACGCGGGATTCCCGCTCAAACAAATCGTACTGGAGGCCGTCCGCGCCGCCGGGCATGAGCCGCTCGACCTCGGGACGCACTCCACCGAAGCGGTGGACTACCCCGATTACGCCGAAAAAGCCGCCCGCGCCATTCTCTCTGGCGAAGCAGAGCGCGGCATTCTTCTGTGCGGCTCGGCGGTGGGCGCGAACATCGCCGCCAACAAAATTAAAGGCATTTATGCCGGGATTTGCCACGATACCTATTCTGCTCACCAGGGCGTGGAACATGACGACATGAACGTCTTGTGCCTGGGCGCGCGCATCATCGGCCCCGAGCCGGCCCGCGAAATCGTCGCTGCCTTTCTGGGCGCGCGCTTTGTTGGGAATGACCCCGGTCAGGAGCGTCACCTGCGGCGCGTGGGCAAAATTCGCACGTTGGAGAACGCTTTGCCGTGAAAGAGATTTCTCCCCGCCCGCCATCTCATCTCTCGCCCTATGCGCTGGCTTGCTTCCATGCGCTGCGCGAGGCCGGACTCTCCGACGCCGTTTCAATTGGCGGTGCGCTGGGATTGTTTCATTATCTCGAATATCGCTCGACTCATGACGCGGATGCCTGGTGGCAGGAAGAAGCCGGTCTGGAACAACGGCGACAGGTCATTCACGTCATCGAAACGGCTTTACAGCAGTTCGGCGCAACCAGAACGCGCACATGGGGCGATGTCGTCAGCATCGAACTCTTACAGCAGGAAAAAGCGGTCTTTAGTTTTCAAATTGCAGCCCGTGATGTCCGGCTGCGTGATTCAATCTGGGTGCCAGACGAGGGCATCCGTCTTGACAGCCTGCCCGACCTGGTAGCCGCGAAAATGAATGCTCTCATCGAGCGCGGCGCTCCGCGCGACTTTCTGGATATTTTTACCCTATGCCTTCATCAACTGGTCGAGCCGGAAGAGTGCTGGACGTTGTGGCAGGAACGGCAGAAACGTTCTGGTGAACATCCTGATTTCGAGCGAGCGCGGCTTGCCGTCGAAACCCACCTGGAACGCATTGCGTTGCATCGTCCCCTCGAATCGTTGTCAGCAGAACAACGCGCTCAGGCTGAGACTGTTCGCCGCTGGTTTCGAGAAGTGTTCCTTGCGAGTAAACCTGTATGAATGAAAATTCCTGGCTGGACACTTCCCTTTACCCGGATACCAATCCGCCGGAACGCCTGGAGACGCTTGCGGAACAGGTGGATTTCATTGCCCGGTTGTGTTCTGCCTGGGATTTCGGCATTCTGCCCCATCTTGAAACGGTTCGGGAAGTCCGCACCCCGGCCTGGACACCAGCAGTTGAAGCCTGCCGGTTGTTGACCTCTCCCGCTTATCATCTTTTGCGCCGCTGGCATGGCCTGCCTCCCCTGCCGTATCTTGGCAAAACCATTCCCGAAATCCAAAACGACCCCTGTCTGGAACAGGTATAAGTACTGACGTTCGACAAAGTCCTCATCTTTTTTTCAGGAGTAATCTCATGACCAACCCTATTTCTGCACTGACCGCTCTCGGCCAGTCCCTCTGGTATGATAACATCCAGCGCCGCCTGCTCGAAAACGGTGAATTAGCGGCCATGATTGAGCGCGGCGACATTCGCGGCGTGACCTCCAACCCCACCATTTTCCACAACGCGATTGCCAAATCCAACGACTACGACTCAGCCCTCACCCCGCTGGCGATGTCTGGCTGGAGCAGCGAGCAGATTTTCTGGCAGTTGGCCGTCGAAGACATTCGCGCCGCCTGCGACCTGTTCCTGCCGCTCTACAACCAGACGGAGGGCGTGGATGGCTATGTCAGCCTGGAAGTCAGCCCCTACCTCGCGAATGATACCGAGGGAACAATTTCCCAGGCCAAACACCTGTGGCAGACCGTCAATCGCCCCAACCTGATGATTAAGATTCCGGCCACCAAAGCCGGCATTCCGGCCATTCGCCGTGCCATTGCCGAAGGAATCAATGTCAACGTCACCCTGATTTTCTCGCTAGAACGCTACCAGGAAGTGATGGACGCCTATCTCTCCGGGCTAGAAGACCGCTTGCTGGCCGGCGGTGACATCGAGCGCATTCACTCCGTCGCCTCGTTCTTCGTCTCGCGCGTAGATAGCAAAATTGACCCCAAACTGCCCGAAAACTCCCCCTTACGCGGCAAAGCCGCCATTGCCAACGCCAAACTGGCTTATGACGAATTCCGCAAAGTCTTTGGCGGGGCGCGTTTTGGCAAATTACAAATGGCCAAGGCCAACTTGCAACGCCCGCTGTGGGCTTCCACCAGCACCAAAAACCCGGCTTACCCCGATACAATTTACGTGGACAACCTGATTGGCCCGGCCACCGTCAACACCGTCCCGCCCCAAACGCTGGTGGCCTTCAAAGACCATGGCAAGGCCGCCGAAACGATTATGGAAGGCCTCGACGAAGCCCGTCAGCAGATTGCCGAACTCGAAAAACTCGGCATTCTGATGTCCACCGTCACGCAGGAACTCGAAGAAGAAGGAGTCAAAGCCTTTGCCGATGCCTTCACCGCACTGTTGGCAACGGTCGAGGACAGACGACAGACCATCGTCTCTCGGCTGGGGGAACTGGCGCAACCGCTCGCGGAACGGGTTGCCGCGCTGGAAGCGCAGAACACTGCCCGCCGCATTTGGCAAATAGACCCCTCCGTTTGGACCGACGACCCGGCGGGCCAGGCCGAAATCCGTATCCGCCTAGGCTGGCTCTCACTGCCGGAAACTTCACGCCCGGCCTTGCCCGAAATCCAAGAGTTCGCCGCGCACGTTCACGCTGCCGGCTTTACCCATTTCCTGCTGCTCGGCATGGGCGGCTCCTCGCTCGCGCCGGAAGTCATGTCGCTGGTATTCGACATTCAGCATTCCACATTTAGCATTCTGGATTCGACTGACCCCGGCCAGGTGGCCGAAACCGCCGCGAAGTTCCCGCTCGAGAAAACGCTGTTCCTCGTCGCCTCCAAATCCGGCGGCACGGCAGAAGTCAGCGCCATGTTCGATTATTTCTGGGCCAAAGCCACCGCAGCCTTGGGCGAAAACGCAGGCAAACACTTTATCGCCATCACCGACCCCGGCACCTCGCTCGAAAAACTGGCGCGCGAGCGCGGTTTTGCCCGCATTTTCAACGCCGACCCGCTGGTGGGTGGCCGCTATTCGGCCCTGACCCACTTTGGATTGGTCCCCGCCGCCCTGATGGGAATTGACATTGAAAAATTCCTGGCGCGCGCGGGTTGGATGAGCGCCCAGTGCCAGCCAGATGTCCCCGCCGCGCGCAACCCCGGCCTGGTGTTGGGCGCGCTGATGGGACAAGCCGCCCTGCAGGGCCGCGACAAACTGACCATCGTGACCGACCCCGGCCTGGAGTCCATTGGTTCGTGGCTGGAGCAGTTGATTGCCGAATCGACCGGCAAGCAAGGCAAAGGCATCGTTCCGGTGGACCTGGAACCGCTGGGCAATCCGTCCGAGTATGGCAAGGACCGCGTCTTTGTGTACCTGTGCAAGAGCGGGGAACACGATTCTGCGTTGAACGCGCTCCAGCAGGCCGGGCAGCCGCTGGTGGTGTTCGACCTTGCGGACCCCTACGACCTGGCGGCGGAGTTCTACCGCTGGGAGTTTGCCACCGCCGTTGCCTGCGCCGTGCTGGGCGTCAATGCCTTCGACCAGCCGGATGTGCAGGATGCCAAAGACCGCACCAAAGCCAAAATTGCAGAATATCGTGCCAACGGCGCCTTGCCTGCGGGAGAGTTCGTGCGCGTAGACGAAGCAGCAACCGCACTCGAAGCCTTCCTCGCTCAGGCGCGCCCAGGAGATTACATCGCCATCAATGCCTACCTGCGCCGCAACCCGGCCATGCAAGCCGCGCTGACCGAATTGCGCCTGAAACTGCGTGCGCGGACGGGCTGCGCCACCACGGTCGGCTTTGGGCCGCGCTTCTTGCACTCCACCGGCCAACTGCACAAAGGCGGGGCCGATAACGGCCTGTTCCTGCAAATCACAGCCGATTCGACCTCGGATTTCGACATCCCTAGTCAGGGCATGACCTTCGGCACGCTCGAACGCGCCCAAGCCCTCGGCGATTACGAAGCCCTGGCTGCGCGCAACCGCCGCATTTTGCGAATTCACCTGCAACAAGGCGCGGCGCTCAAGGATTTACTGGCGAAACTCTAACATTTGGAACAGGAACAGGAACATGAAAAATAATCTTCTGGTGCGCAAAACCCTGGCCATGAGCGTGCATTTCTTCACCGCCACCGGCGCCATTTGGGGCCTGTTGGCGCTCTATGCCATTTTCAACCATGAGTGGCGCCTGGCCATCTTGTGGATGACCCTCGCCATGTTTGTGGATGGCTTCGATGGCATGTTGGCGCGCTGGCTGGATGTGAAAACTTACGCTGCCCACATTGACGGCGCGTTGATGGACAACATCCTCGACTACCTGAACTACGTCCTGGTGCCGGCCATGTTCCTCATCGAAGCCGAACTGCTGCCCTCCGCCCTGGCCTGGCCGGCTGCCTTTGTCATTCTGCTCACCTCTGCCTACCAGTTTACGCAGGTGGATGCCAAGACGGATGAAACCAACGACTACTTCTTCAAAGGGTTCCCGTGCTATTGGAACGTGATGGTTCTGTACATGCTGATTATGCAGATGAACCCCTGGCTCAACCTGGCCTTTGTGGTCGCGTTCAACATCCTGGTCTTTGTGCCGGTCAAATGGGTGTACCCCAGCCGCAACACGCGCCTAAAGCGCCTGACGCTGGTCCTCTCCTACCTGTACGGCATTATCGGCATTTGGGGCGTCATGCAATACCCGGATGTGCCGCGCTGGGTGGTGTGGGCTTCGTTTGTGTATGTTGGCTATTATGTCGTCCTCAGCCTGTGGCCGCGCAAGCCCATGCAACTAGCCGCAGGGTGAACCCGACAAACCGACAAACCGGCAAACTGGAAAACCGAAAAACCAGAAAACCGAAAAACCAGAAAACCGCTCCCCCCTCACCAATGCGCCGCTCCGTTCTTCTCACCATCCTCCTGGCCCTGCTCTTCGCCCTCGCCGTTCTGGGTGTCTTGCGGCAGGCCAACCCGCTTTACAACTTCCCCTCGCTCGATAACGGCTACTATCTCTACATCGGCCAGCAAATCGTCGCCGGGAAGACCCCTTACGTGGATATGTGGGAGAGCAAGCCGCCGGGCATTTTCTACCTCAACGCGTTGGGGCTATGGCTGGCGCGCGGCTCACGCTGGGGCGTGTGGGCCATGGAATTCCTCGCCCTGTTCAGCGCGGCAGCGATTTCCTATTTCACCCTGCGCCAAATCTACGGCTTCCTGCCATCTCTGCTCGGAACGCTGACCGCGCTGTGGGGTGTTTCTGCTGTCTTGCAGGGCGGCAACCTGACCGAAGAATACTCCCTGCCGTTCAACTTCCTGGCCGCGCTGTGCTTCTGGCTCTCACTGCAACAGCCTGCCCGGCGTTGGCCGCCCTTGGTCATCGGCCTGACCTTCGCCGCCAGTTTCGCCTTTCGCGCCAACAATACCGGCGTACAAATGGCGCTCGTCCTGGCCTGGGTCATCTCGGCCTTCTTTCAAAAGGATGTTCGCACCCTGTTCCATCGCCTGCTCTGGTCCGCGTTGGGCGTGCTTCTCGGCCTGGGGCTGGTCAGCCTGCCGTTTCTCCTCAATGGCACATTCGATGACATGCTCAACGCCGCCCTGTTCTACAATTTTGCCATCACCAAAACCGCGCCCGACCTGCTGGGCACTTTTCGAGGTGGACTGACGCGCATTGGCATTCCGGCCGGCTTTGGCCTACTCGGATACCTGCTCCTGCTCCTTCAAGTCATCGAACAACGCCGCCTCGACCCCTGGCCGCTCTTCCTGCTCCTCTTGTGGCCGCTCGAAATTGCCTTGAGCGGCCTCTCCGGGCGCGGGTACGACCATTATCTTATCCCCTGGATGGTGACTCTCGCGGCGTTGACCGCCCTTTTGATGGATTCACTCTTGCCAACCCTGAACCGTTATACAGAGCAGAAAAACCTCCAGACCGCCGCTGTTCTCCTGGTTCTTGGAGTGTTTCTCTCGTTAAATGGACTCTCCGAATATGGGCAGACCTTCCGGCGGCTGGCCTTCGAGCGTCAAAAGGGCATTGAAATAGACCACCCGGTGGCCGCCTACCTCCGCCAGCACAGCCAGCCCGATGATACCGTCCTGGTTTGGGGCGCGCGCTTAGCCTTCAACGTCCTCGCGCGCCGCCAGTCTCCCTCCGCCTATCTGTTCTACCCGCTTCTGGTGGATGTCCCCTTCTCACGGCAGATGGCCGCCCAGTTCTACACCGACTTAACGACCAAGAAACCGCTCCTGATTGTGGATACCGCCCTCATCAACCAAGACCTCGTCCCCGCCCTCGACCCGGCCATCCGCCGCGCACAATTCCAATCCGGCAAACTCTGGCCCACCCTGCCGGAAAACATCCATGCGGTGTTGCAATTCATAGACGAAAACTACCAACTGGCCGAAATCATCCAAAACTACCCCATCTACCGCCGAAAATAACGAATCTCCAGTCCCATGCACATCGAACCCGTCACGTCCATTACCCCCGAATTGCTCGCCGCCTTTGCGCGATTGTTACCCCAGCTGACCAATGCGCCCATCCCCACCCATGACGAACTGCAAGCCCTCATCGCTTCCCCCAGCCGCTTAATCGTTGCCCGTTTTCCGGATGAAAACGGCCCTATCGTCGGCTCGGCTTGCCTGGGCGTCTTCCGCACCCCCAGCGGAGTGCATGCTCACATCGAGGATGTCATTGTAGATGAAACCATGCGCGGCAAAGGCATTGGCGAGGCTCTCGTCAAAACTCTGCTCGACACGGCCCGACTCATGGGCTTGAAAGGCGTCTCGCTGACCTGTAACCCGCGTCGCGTAGCCGCCAACCAGTTATATCAAAAGATGGGGTTCAAAGAGTGGAAGACAAACACCTACTGGTATGATTTGTAGCGTTTACACCCAGCGAATATACCGCTCGGTCGCCTTCTCTAAATCAGCATACGCACCCCGGTAATACTCCGGCAGCAACTTCGCCAACTGGTACATCATCTCATCCGCCATCTGCTGGCGGATTTCTTTTGTCACCCGCTCGCCGCCCGCATCCAGCACAAAGGGTTTGCCGACCCG
>QEXW01000008.1 GCA_003130845.1 Anaerolineae bacterium | reverse complement strand
TGAGGGGCCACCCTCTCAGGCCCCTTACCCGTCGAAGCCTTGGTAGGCCATTACCCTACCAACTAGCTGATGGGACGCAGGCCCCTCCCAAAGCGGATTTCTCCTTTAGAAATCTGGCATCTAATCCAGAAAACCACATGCGGTATTAGCAATCCTTTCGGACTGTTATCCCACACTTTGGGGCAGGTCACCAACGCGTTACTCACCCGTTCGCCACTAAGGCACTATTGCTAATGCCTCCGTTCGACTTGCATGTATTAGGCACGCCGCCAGCGTTCATCCTGAGCCAGGATCAAACTCTCCGCAAAAAATATCACTCTTTCGAGTGTTGATTACGGATTTTGTTAGAACGACAGGGCTTTGTCGTATTTCTTATCACTCTTCAGTTGTTAAGGTGCCGCTCACCGCAGCGGGCTTGGTGGCCCGCAGCATGTTGGCCTGTCAGAAGCCACCGAGAGACAAATTTACCGATGTCTCAACTTTCACATCGGCGCGCTAGACTACGAACCAACTTGCTCGCGTCTCTAGCCGGGACGTCTCTCTCAATTGTAAGCGATTTGTCGGGATTGACGAAACCGTTTCTTGTTGACTGGCTTGTCTATTATATTCAAGCCGCTTTTTTTGTCAAGGGTTTTGTCAGACCAATTTTGCAATCGTTTTGTAATTTTTGTCTGCCAACTTTCTTGACGTTTGCCCCGTTTGGTGGGGCGAGAGCGAATTATATTCATTCGCTCGGTTCTGTCAAGGGTTTTTTGTGGCTGATTTCCGAACTCGTTTTTTTGTTTCGGGCGCATCAGCACGCTACCCACAACAGCGAAGCCGAATTATATGCACGAAAAACAATCCGTCAAGGGGATTGGATAGCCAATCCAAATATTTTAAGGTTAAAAAATTTGTAGCGCGGCTTGTCGTGTCCGCGCTACACTGCAATTAGCGATTGGGGTTGTTGTCTAGGATGTCTTCGATGCGTTGCATCAGTTCAGGAGTCAGCCGTTCTACAAATTCTAGGGCTTTCATGTTCTCATGCACTTGCGAAACGCGGCTGGCGCCGGTGATGACGGTGCTGACATGCGGGTTCTTTAAGCACCAGGCAATCGCCAGTTGGGCCAGCGTAGCGCCAATCTCCTGCGCCAGCGGCTGTAATGCGCGCACTTTAGCGATGCGCTGTTCATCGGTCAGTGCACCACGCAGCCATTCGTAACCCGGTAATGCCCCACGGCTGTCAGCCGGAATGCCTTGATTGTATTTGCCGGTGAGCAAGCCCGAAGCCAGCGGCGACCAGGTGGTGGAGCCATAACCATAGTCTTTAAACAAGCGGGCGTATTCTTTTTCAAAGCGTTCCCGTACAAACATGTTGTAATGTGGCTGCTCCATGACCGGTTTGTGCAGATGGTGTTTTTCGGCAATTTCGATGGCAGCCACGATTTCCGCAGCAGACCATTCGGAGGTTCCCCAGTAGAGCGCCTTGCCCCACTCGATGATGTTGTGCATGGCCCAAACGGTTTCTTCGATGGGGGTGCTTGGGTCGGGGCGGTGACAGAAAATCAAGTCCACATATTCCAACCCAAAGCGTTGCAGTGAGCCGTTGATGCCCTCGATGAGCCGCTTGCGGTTGAGGGTGTTTTTCTCGTTGACGCCCTCCTCAATGCCCCAATAGAATTTGGTGGATACCAGGTAGCTGGAACGGCGCCAGCCCAATCGCTTGAGGGCGGCGCCCATCACTTCTTCCGACTTGCCGCCGGCATAGACTTCAGCATTATCAAAAAAATTGACGCCGTAATCGCGTGCGGCAGCCATCAGTTCAACGGCGGCATCCACATCGGCTTGGTTGTGGAATGTAACCCATGAGCCAAGCGAAAGTTCACTGACTTTGAGGCCCGAACGGCCTAGGTGACGATAGTTCATCATGCAGGTCTCCTTGTTTTTTGAAGTTGATGTTTCGATAAGGGCAAAAACAGGCGTGTCCGTTTCACCATCCAGTGATGGCGAATTCGGTTCAGGTTTCGTGAAATTCTTCCACCTGGTAGGTTTGCACTTCCAGGGTTTTTCTGCGCCACAAATCAGGGGCAACCCCCATCTTGAGACACAAATGCGCCAGGAATTCTTCTTTATCGGGAAGTTGCGCCCACACTTGGGGTAAAAACGTGGCGCGCCGCCAGCCATCGCGCAAGATAACCCCATCTACCCCGGGGGTCAGGCGGTTGAGCAGGTCTTGGACATCGGTGTAGGGCAAAGGCCGAGGGCGGGTGAGACGCGAAATTTCGATGTGAATGCGCGGGAGTTCAGCGGGTGTGACGGGGGGAAAGCGTGGGTCGCGCAAGGCGGCGGCCAGAGCGTGTTCGCGCACATCTTCGGCCAGCGGTTGATATGGTTCTAAAGCGCCGATGCAGCCGCGCAGGCGTCCATCCAGCGTCAGAGTGACAAACGAAGCGCCTTGGGCTTGTAAGGCCGCCGGCAGGCTCAAAAGGTCCAGCGCAGGCAATGGTTCGCCACGCACGCCGGTTTCGATGGCTTGGCGCGCCAAGCGCAATAAAATTGTCTTTTCTTCTTGGGTCAAGCAATCCGTCATCGGTCGCTTCCTGTTTGCCGAATGCAGGGGAAGATGGTTAGCGGGCTATGCGACGGTATTGGCGGTCGTAGTAAAGCAGCGGGTCGGCCTCGGGTTGGCTTTGGGCCGCCAGCACGGCGCCGATGAAGAGGGTGTGTGTGCCAGAGGTGAAGGTGGCAATAACGCGACAATCGAAGTGCGCCAGGCCGCCCCGCAGCAGAGGCACGCCGGTTTCGAGGGTGAAGGTTTCTAGGCCGGCCAAGCGGTCTTGGTCATCCGGCGTGCGGCCGGCAAAGCGGTCCGAAATCTCTTGTTGGCCTTGTGCCAGTAGGGTGACGCCAAAGAATTGCGAGGCGCGCACCAGAGCATGGGTGCGCGTATTTTGGGCCAGGGAAATCAGCACTTGGGGCGGGGTGAGAGAGACCGAGGTGAACGAACTGACTGTCATGCCGTGTGAAACACCTTGATGGGTGGCTGTGACGATGGCAACACCGGTAGCCCATTGGCGCATGGCGCGGCGAAGTTGTTCAGGGTCTGTGGGCATGAACGACTCCATAGTTTTTTCCATCCTACTACGCGTGACGGAGGGCGTCAAGGCGCACCGAGAAAAAGCCATTTCTCAAGCCGGCTTGAGGGCATATTCGCAGCAGTGGAAAAACGCTCTTGCTAGAGAAGCAGGTTTCAGGGTACTATAAGGTTGTTATGGAAACGCATCCTCCTGTTTCAACCTCCCCTTCTGAGCCAATACGCCGCCAGCGACCGCCCCAGGTGCTGTTACGCACGCTGGTGGTGGCCGTATTGGTGGCGACACTGTTTGTGACGTTTACACCGAGCGCGCTTTCGGGCAGTTTGAATGAGCAGTTGACCCTTTTGTTGACGCCCCAAAGCCAGGAGAATGTTTTGCCCGGCGGCACGCTGCGCCCGAAAATCCGTATTGGGATTGTGGCCGGTCACTGGGGCAATGATTCGGGGGCAGTGTGTGAGAACGGCACGACCGAGGTGGATGTGAATGTGCGCATTGCAACGCTGGTGCAGCAAAAATTAACCGCCCTGGGGTTTGAAGCCGACTTGCTGGAAGAGTTCGACCCGCGCCTGCAAGGCTATCGGGCAGCGGCGCTGATTTCGATTCACAACGATTCCTGCGTGTACATCAACGACCAGGCGACGGGTTTCAAAGTGGCGCGCGCCATGAGCGCCCGCGACCAAAACCTGGCCGGACGCTTGGAGGCCTGTTTGCGCGACCGCTATCAGCGCCGCACCGGCTTGCCCTTGCACAACAGCGTCACCAACGATATGACGCTTTACCATGCCTTTGACGAAATTAGCCCGGATACAACCGCTGCTATTATTGAGACCGGGTTTTTGAATTTGGATTACCGCATTTTGACCGAAAACCCCGACCAAGTGGCCACCGGCGTGGTGGATGGGATTTTGTGTTTTATCAATAATGAGAACATCGCGCCTACCACCGTTCCCTAACGGAAGACCTACCGCATGGCTAGCGATGAATTTGCAGCACACCGCGCATCGAAAGATGTCCAATCCCGTAAGAGGGGACAGCCGAAAACGGCGCGTGTGCGGCGCGACCGTTGGTTGACCGCCTGGTTACTGGTCATCACGTTGCTGTTTTGTGTGGGGATGGGAATCATCACCTCGGTGGCGGTCTTTCCGGTTGCGGCCGGGATGAACTCTCTTTTTTCTCCACCGAGCTCTCAGAAAGAAGGGCTGTCAGCAGGCCCTGAGACGGCTGCGCTGCCCACAGAGACGGTGACGAGGCAGCCGGGTAGCCCGACGGTTGCTCCAACCGCGACGCCCACGCAGACCCCCTGGCCAACAGCAACCACGCGCCCCACCGAAACGCCCACCCTAACGCCTTCTGCAACGCCCACCGAGGCGGATACACCTACCCCACTCCCAACCGACACCCCAGAGCCGGTTCCTCCAACGGCTGTGCTCCCGCCTTCTCAACAGAGTTCCGGCACCGGGGGCGTGAAGTGGATTGAGGTTGACCTTTCGGAGCAGCGCTTGTATGCCTGGGAGGGCAAAACGCTGGTGGCGGTGTTCTTAATCTCCAGCGGCGCAGCGCCCTATCACACCATCACCGGCAGTTATCCCATTTATGAAAAGCATCTTAAGGCCAATATGTGGGGGCCGGGGTATTTTCTGCCAGATGTTCCTTATACGATGTATTTTTATAAGGGGTATGGCATTCACGGCACGTATTGGCACAATAACTTTGGGACGCCGATGAGCCATGGTTGTATCAATCTGTCCATTCCCGATGCGGAATGGCTGTACGGCTGGGCGCCGCTTGGCACTTCGGTCAAGGTGCATTATTGAGTGGCGAAGTCTGCCGGCTGGGCTAGAGCGGCGCGCAGGAACTCCTCCGCGAACGCGACCACGAATCCTCGAACCGCGCGCCCGCCTTCGTTTATTCGTGAAATATTCGTGGACGGTTCTTCACCCCAAAACTCTCGCTCATAACAACAACGTCCCGAAGGTTGGCTGGAAGGGCGCGCGGTCTGGCGCAAAAGCCTTCGGGACGGTGTTTCACC
>QEXW01000052.1 GCA_003130845.1 Anaerolineae bacterium | reverse complement strand
GGCAGCGGATGGTGAAGCGGATGAAACGGATGGTGAAACGGATGAAGCGGGTGGGGTGGGTTCTTGTAGGCCGCTGAGCCAGTCGGGGAGGTCGGTGGCGGATGGGGCAGCGGATGAGGCAACGGATGGTGAAACGGATGAAGCGGATGGGGCGGATGGGGCGGAGGGTTCTTGTAGGCCGCTGAGCCAGTCGGGGAGGTCGGTGGCGGATGGGGCAGCGGATGGTGAAGCGGATGAAACGGATGGTGAAACGGATGAAGCGGGTGGGGTGGGTTCTTGTAGGCTGCTGAGCCAGTCGGGGAGGTCGGTGGCGGATGGGGCAGCGGATGAGGCAGCGGATGGTGAAACGGATGAAACGGATGGTGAAACGGATGAAGCGGATGGAGTGGATGGGGTGGAGTGACCAAGACCACTTAGTGAGGCAAGCCAGTCGGGTGTGTCATCAACACTCACGCTAGCCAGTTTAGTATGTTGTGTTGAAGGAGGTTGGGTAGAATCTAGGGTGGATTGTTCTTCGAGGGCGGTTAGCCAATCAGGAGTATCTCCAAATGATGGGGCTGGCTCTTCTTTTTCGTCGAAGGAAAAGGTGGTTTGTTCATTAGAAAATCCCCAATCTTCAGGTTGGGGCGCTGGTTCATCTGCGACTGGTTGCTCTTGTAAGGTTGTTAACCAGTCAGGAGTTTCCTGCGGTTGGGTTGGGGAAGGCGCAGGAGATGGTTTTTGGGCAGGGGTTTCGCCTTGTAAACTTTTGAGCCAGTCAGGAATATCTTCATCCTCTTGGCCGATTTGGGTAAGACCGGCAAGTAGGTCGATGGGTTGGTTGTTTTTAGGGGGAGGGGGGGATGCTGCAGGCGGTGATGATGGCGGTTGGTTTTGCTGGGGGATTTGGGGTTGCGGAATGGGTGAGGTCACCGGTTCGTTGGCGGCACGGCGAGCGTCGCGCAACCAGCCAGGTAGGGTGCGTTCTAGTTCGGATGTTTTCTTTTTCTCTGGGAGTTGGCCCGGGCGAAGCGGGGGAAGTGGCTCAGTGTGCATTGGACGAAGTAAGGCGCCACAGTATTGGCAAATTTCCAGCGCTTCAGGGTTGGTTTTTCCACAGGAGGGGCATTTGACGTCGGCCACTATTTGCCTCCGTATGGGCGGTCAACGCCGAGTAGGATACGCAGCCCCGTGGTAAGCGTTCCAAGTGCTATACCAATCAGAATGCCTCGTGCGCCGCCTAGTGCTAGGGTGTTTTTGATGAATTCAGACTGGGCTAGTTCTCCAAGTATCGGTAATTGTCCAAAGAAGGAGCGTAATCCAATCCCTAGGAGTACTATGAACGCGGTGAGAATAAAGAGGATTGTGGGTAGGTCTAAGCGTGTGCGCAACATGCGAATAGCCGATACAACCAGTGTTATGGCAAGTACGGCCATTAGGCTGATTTCTACTGGGATGATGATTCCATCAAGTAAGAGGGGTTTGAGAGGTTCTAGACCAGCTGTGCCGCTGATGAGTAGGGAGATGAGCATGAAGAAGAGCAAAACTAGGCTGTATATGGCCCCTTTTTTGCGGCTACGCAGTTTGTTCAGGTGCACTGTTAGTAAATTTCCAATGCCAACCAGTACGGCTACGCCTCCAATGATTACTGCCCACTGGAACAAGAGTAGGCGAATTTCCATCATCCCTTGCAGGTCAACAAAATAGCCGGTCAGGACAATTAGTCCGACACCAATTGCTATGACTGCGTTGAGAATGGGAAAGACTCGTCTCACAGAATGCCTGCCATGTTGAGGAGTGCACCGCCAATTAAAGCCAGGATAATAAGCCAACGCAGCAGGTCTTGTACTGTTAGGCTGGCTGCGTGTGCTGGCTCAGCTTGGGTGTAGGCTCCGGCTGCGAATAGTTCTTCACCGATGAGCGGTGCTTGGTTTGTCGCGTACAGGACGGCCTGGGCGGGTAGGCTTTCGCTGGCGGCGATGACGGGCGTTTTTTGTCGCTCGGCGGCTTCGGTCAATAGTCCAACTTCTGGCCCAAAGTTGCCAATGAGTATGTTGTTTGAGATGTTCTCATCTCGAATGGAGGGCATTACGCCCGCTATATACGAAAGCGGTGTTAATCCGGTCAGGCGACCGTTGTTCATGTCGAAGGCTTGTTCGGTGGCAACCGATTCGTGCGCGGTGCGTAGCGTGTCTTGCGCAAGTAGGTTGAGCGTTGGGCTTCCGGTGGTGGTGATGGGAGGGTGGTCGCTGAGTGAGGTCACTTCTCCTAGGTGGCGGATTAGTGCTAAGCCAGCTAGCGCAGAGGCGCAGGATGGGGAGAGCAGGTTGGCGCTGCCAATGGAGACATGTAACCGAGTACCGTCTTCAACGACTAGACTGGCTGCGCGGCGGATGCGTAAAAAGGCATGAATGGTTCTAAAATGCAGAGGAAAGCGTTTATACAGCAGGGTTAGCAAGGTCAGGGCAAACCCTGTGAAGAGAACTAGCCCGATGCCGAGTAATCCGGCAGTTTGCGAAGTCACTGTTGCTGTCCTTTCAAATAGGCGGCAAAGGTTTGCGTTTCGTCGCTCTGCTCCAGAAGATGGGCAATCGTGTTCAGGTGTTCTGCTGTCTGGGACGGGACAAGCGGTTGTGCGATGTAGAGCAGTTGCGCAGTCAGGATATGGAGAGGGGCAGCGGCTTCAAGGAACCATACGGCTAGGCCATCTAGTTTTTGCCGGCGTAGCGCATCAAGCCATGCAGACCAGTGTGCTTGTGTCAAGTCCATAAATAAAGTATAGCATAAATTTAGAACAGGCGTCATAGGATTGTATTTCGCCTACATTACAATGCGCAAGCGGTACTTTTGGTGGATAGGGCATAGTATAATTTCATCACTATTTTTATTCCGTTCTACGGAGGAAACATGCCCGAACGAAAAATTCGCGTTCTGGTTGCCAAGCCCGGTTTGGATGGACATGACCGGGGTGCGAAAGTGGTGGCGCGCGCTTTGCGGGATGCCGGGATGGAGGTGGTTTATACCGGTTTGCGGCAGACCCCAGAAATGATTGCCGAAGCAGCTTTGCAGGAAGATGTAGATGTGGTGGGTCTTTCCATCCTGTCTGGTGCGCATATGGCGCTTGTGCCGCGTGTGTTGGAATTGCTCAAGGCGAATGGACAAGAGCATGTGCGTGTCTTTGTCGGTGGGATTATCCCCGATGAAGATGTGCCTCGCTTGAAAGAGATGGGTGTGACGGGCGTCTATGGCCCGGGTGCGCCGACCGAGCAGATTATTGCTGATATTCGCGCTGCTCTCCCTAGTGTAACGGTGTAGCGCCGATTAACGGTCGATTGATGGAATTCGTTCAATCTGTTTTGCGCGGCGACCGTTTGGCGCTGTCGCGCTTGCTTTCTTGTGTCGAAAATGATGTTCCAGAAGGCCGCTTGGCGCTGGATGCGCTTTTTCCGTATACCGGGAAGGCACATTTGATTGGTGTCACTGGCGCTCCTGGTACGGGTAAGTCATCTCTGGTGAATCAACTGGCGTTACAGATTCGTAAAAAAGAGAAGCGGGTGGCGATTGTGGCGGTGGACCCATCCAGTCCGTTTACCGGTGGGGCCGTGTTGGGTGACCGTGTGCGAATGCGTGATTTGGCCGGTGATTCAGGGGTGTTTATCCGTTCTATGGCTTCGCGTGGGTCACTAGGTGGCTTAGCTGCCGCCACCGCTGCCGTAACACAGGTTTTTGACGCTGCCGGCTTTGAGGTCATTTTGATTGAGACGGTGGGCGCTGGGCAAAGTGAAGTGGATATTGCTCGCTTGGCGCATACAACGATTGTCGTTGAAGCACCTGGCCTGGGTGATGATATTCAGGCGATTAAGGCCGGTATTCTTGAAATTGCGGATATTTTAGTTATCAACAAAGCAGATCGCCCGGGTGTGGAGACCACGGAACGTTCGTTGCGAACGATGCTCGAATTAGCTCATCCGGTGCGTAAGGTGTTCCGCCATCACGGTCAGATGATGGAATTAAATGATGGGGTTGTACCCCAAGAAGGGCTGTGGATTCCACCGGTGCAGCGTACAGTAGCAACCGATGGCAGGGGTGTTCCCGAGTTGTTGGAGAGTATCGAGCGACATGTGGCGCATTTGCGTGCAAATGGTGATTGGATGCGTCGCGAACGCGCTCGTTTGCAGGCTGAGTTCGATTTGTTGCTGCAAGAAGCGTTGGTCTCTCGGTTTCTTGCTAAAATTCCCCCAAGCAAAGTGGAGGGTATGCTGCAATTGATTCAGGAACGGCGTATCTCTCCCCGCGAAGCGGTATATCAATTACTCGAAAATTGAAAGGCTGTCTCATGGCTCGCAGCGACCAACATGAAATGAAGATTTATGGAGGCATTAAGCTGTATGCCGGCACCGGTTCTCCGGAGTTGGCGCAGAAGATTGCCGATTATGTCAAAGCTCCTTTGTGTGGGCGCGATATTATTCAATTTCCCAATGAAAATTTGTTCGTCAAGTTGCATTCCAGCGCGCGCGGACAGGATGTGTATGTTATTCAGACCACCTCCTCACCAGTGCATCGCAATTTGATGGAGTTGCTCATTTTGCTCCAGACGTTACGATTAGATTCCGCAGGGCGAATTACGGCGGTTATTCCTTATTTGGCGTATGCCCGTTCGGACAAGAAGGACCAGCCTCGTGTGCCGATTACCGCGCGTCTGGTTGCAGATATGATAGAAGTGGCCGGCGCCGATCGCTATATTTTGCTCGATCCGCACGCTGGGCAGGTGCAAGGTTTCTTTTCGATTCCCGGCGATGTGTTGACGGGGTTTTATCTCATTTCCGATTATTTGCGCTCGAAGCGTAAGGAGATGAAAGACCCGGTGGTTGTGACGGTGGACTTAGGTTTTGCTAAGAAAGGACGCAATATTGCAGCAAACATTGAAGCGCCAATCGCTTTCATCGAAAAACGACGTGTGGCCAACGATGCGAAAGCACAGGCATTGACGGTTATCGGCGAGGTGGAGAACCGTGATGTGATTTTGGTAGATGATGAGATTGATACGGGTGGCTCGATTGTGCAGGCGGTGAACTTAGTGAAGGAAAAAGGGGCGCGTGATGTGTATGTGGTGTGTGTACATCCGGTTTTTTCGGCTAATGCGGTGGACCGTTTGGCTGCTTTGCCGGTAAAACAGTTCATCACAACCGATACCGTGCCTATTTCAGCCGAGAAGCAGGTCTTGCTGAAGGACCGCCTGACGGTGATTACTGTGAGCGCTTTGATTGGCGAGGTGATTCTGCGAGCACATCAGGGACGCAGCGTTGGCGAAATGTTCAATGAGTAAATGGTATGCCTGAATTGCCGGAAGTGGAGACGATTGCCCGTGTCTTGCGCCCGGAATTGACTGGACGCACGATTCAGTCTGCTCATGTGTTGTGGAAACGAACGGTGGTGATGCCATCGCCTGCAGAATTTATCGAGCAAGTTGGTGGGCTCACCATCAACGGGGTAAGTCGGCGTGCTAAGTATCTGGATATTCAGCTTGCTGATTTACATCTGTTGATTCATTTGCGCATGAGCGGTGATTTGTATCTGTGCGCGTTGCCGTATCAAACTCAAGCACACGACCGGCTTGTTTTGGAGCTTTCGGATGGGCAGGCGCTTGTTTTTAATGATACGCGTAAATTTGGGCGTGTTTGGTTAACGGCAGACGCTGAGCAGGTGCTTGGCAATCTTGGGCCGGAGCCGCTTGAGGCGACTTTTACGGCGCAAGAACTCTATGCGCGGCTTCGGCAGCATGGCCGTCAATTGAAACCGCTCTTGCTGGATCAATCGTTCCTGGCTGGGTTGGGCAATATTTATACGGATGAAGCATTACATTTGGCAGGGCTGCATCCGTTGCGAATTTCAGATACAATCACGGAAGAGGAAGCAACGCGGCTTTATGATGCAATTCGAGCCGTGCTGCTGGCCGGTATTGAGCATAACGGCGCAAGTATTGATTGGGTGTATCGGGGCGGGAGTTTTCAGAATTACTTTCGGGTGTATGCCCGCGAAGGTCAGCCTTGCCCTGTGTGCAGTACACCTGTTCAACGGCTGGTGGTTGGTCAGCGCGGTACGCATATTTGTCCACAGTGTCAGGTGAAATGATGGAATCTGTCCCTGTAATTGCTCCCGGAACGTTTGTAATCATTTTGGCTGTGACGATTCTGGTTTCGCTGGTGGCTGGTTATGCGGCTCGTATGTTCGAGGAGAAGCCACAAGCCGAAGAGAAACCTGTCTCACCGGCTGAGACGCCCGTTTTGCCTGCGGAACATGTTGCTCTGCGGGTGTTGCTGGACAAGGAATTGCATTGGCATTTGGAAATAGACGGGGCGCGGCTCGAAGCGGGAGAGATGACCCCTGAACAGCGTACGCGGCTGGTGAATATTTTGGTTCAAATTCGCCCTTGGGTGGATGGAAAAACTGTCCCCTCTCCGGCTATTTCGGCGACGGTGACTCAGACTGCGCCTGCACCACCATCTATTTCGCTTTCGGCACGTCTGAAGCCGCCGGAAGTGGACGAGGAAGAGAAGGGTAAACTCAAGCTAAGCCTTGGACGTGGTTTTCGCAGTTTGATGGCGAACGATGTGAAAGTGATTGAAAATACCAAGCCGCCTTCGATTGTTGCCTTGATTGATGAGTTTTTGCAAAAGCGGCTGGAGGTTTCAGCGTTTGCCGAGCGCGATATTCACTTGGAAGAAGGTCCCTTGGGCGAGGTGATTGTTTTTGTCGGCAAGACGCGCTACGCATCCGTCAATGACGTGCCGGACCCAGAGATTCAGGCGATGATTAAGGCAGCTATTAAGGATTGGGAAAAAAGCACCTAGTCAGTTGTTCCTTTGGCGCGTACCCGTGTCATGAATTTGGCCTCGTCAATGATAAATCGTTCATGCGTGGCCTCGCCGACTTTTTCTACTTCATCCCAGGCTTCAATGCGAAAAACCAGTTTGCGCCCCTGAATTTCGGTTAGTTCTGCTACCGCACGAACTTTCATGCCAACCGGGGTGGGAGCCAGGTGGCGTATATCAATTCGTCCGCCGACGGTGGTTTGTCCGGGGGGGAGGTGACCGTTCAGAGCTACAACCGCGGTGTTTTCCATTTGACCAACTAGTGCGGGGGTACTGTAAACCGGTACCAGGCCGCTGCCCCAGCGTGCAGCAGTATCGGCTTCGGTAACGGTGATTTCTGTTTCGGCGCGCAGGCCAGGAGATAATTCTGTCATGCGTTTTCCTTTACTGTGGTGATGAGGGTGTTTTTTGCACCGGCAGAACGCAGCGCGGCTGCGATGGTTTCGGCTTTTTCTGGTGTGACCAGTGCTAGCATATTGCCACCACGCCCGCCACCAGATAGTTTGGCGCCTAACGCTCCACAATCTCTGGCTGTTTGCACCAGAAGGTCAAGTTGTGGGCTGGAAACGGTCATCTTTTGTAAAAGGGCATGGTTGGCGTCCATCAGTGGGCCCAAGGCTTGCGTTTCTCCGCTTTCAATCGCTTGTCGTGCTGTCTGAACAATTTCTCCTATTTCATCGAACACGGCTTCCCAGCGGGTTTGATCGGCCTCCCACAACTTTCGCACGTCTCCCACCGATTCGCGTGTGGGGGCCGGAATGCCGCTATCGGCAATGACAAGTGTGAAGGGGTGGGCCACCCTGAAGGTTTGGGTCTGGCTTTGGGGCTCTCCTGTAGCCGAGCCGGGCTGTTTGACAAAATAAACCGGTTTGGCGTAGGTGATGACGGTGTTATCAATGCCGGACGGCGTACCATGATGGAGTTTTTCGGTTTCATACGCCAGGGCATTGATTTGCTCATCGGTCAGATGTTGGGAGAAGAACGAGCACAGTGCGCGGATGAGGGCCACACTCACGGCGGCACCAGAGCCAAGGCCCGCTGCGACCGGAATGGTTGATGTCACTG